>NZ_JBHWZS010000211.1:0-15027 GCF_042728155.1 Streptomyces sp. NPDC060209 | reverse complement strand
GAACCCCTCGCCGTTGCACAACAACCACACCCCGACATTTCGTCGTTCAGTGAAACTGCGCAAAGCTCAATCAATCTGCGCAGTCCAGTTCTGCCACGGTTCGCGGTGGGCGATGCCGGCGCTCATGCCTCCGCCCAACACGCTCTTTCGCCCTGGACTTAGCAAAGCCAGAAGGGGTGAAGACCTCCGCAGCCAGCTCGACAGCGTGCAAGCGGTCCAGCCCCACCGCGAACACGCTCTGCGCGAGATCGAACGGACAGCAACGGGTCTACGCGAACACCTCCGCGGCATCGAAGGCGCCCTCAGCATCATCGCCGAGCACCGCTCCGAGCAGGCCGGCCTCCTGGGACAAGCCGAGGCCCAGGCCTACACCCGCGGCAGGATCAGCGCCTACCTGGGCCAGATCAGCACCACAACCGGCAGCGGACACCTCCAGCGACTGCAAGCGGATGTCGCCATCGCGCAGCAACGTGTCCAAGGCTTCGAAGAGCAACTCGACAGCGAAGCCATCGACGACAAGCTCGCCCACAGCCTCGGCTACGTCAGCGGCAAGATGACCAGCCACGCCCGATTCCTCAGACTCGAACACGGCGACGGACTGGTCCGCCTGAACCCGAAGAAGCCCACCGTCGTCACCGACACCCCCGGCGGCATCACCGAACTGCTCCGCATCGGCAGCGGCAAGAACCACGTCGGCTATCACCTGGCCGCCCACCTCGCCCTACACCAGTACTTCACCACCAACAGCCGGCCCGTACCCCGCTTCCTCATGCTCGACCAGCCGACCCAGCCCTACTATCCATCCGACATGGCCAAAGCACGAGGACGACTGGAAGACCTCGCACAGGACGAAGACCGCGTAACGGTCACCCGCCTCTTCCAACTCATGCACCAAGTCGTCACCGAGCTGACCCCCCGCTTCCAGATCACCGTCAGCGACCACGCCGACCTGCCACACCCCTGGTACCAAGAATCCGTGCGCTACAACTGGCGCAACGGCGAGAAACTCATCCCCACCACCTGACTCGACACCCAGCCCACCCCGTAGCCACCACCTACCGAGGACCAGCAAACCTGCGCAGCACTCAACCAAACTGCACAGACACGCCAGAAACCAAAAACACCACAGGCCAGACGGCTGGACCATCCCAACCCCGAGCAGATTCAGCGAGCCACCCAGCCAAAAACCCGCTCACCCGAACTGCACAAAACGGGGTCAGGAGCATGGCCACTGCGCAGGTTCACCGATCCTCGACAGCCGAGAGGAAAGTACTCCGGACCGGAATACCTGGGCCTATCCTGCTGCCGCCCTATTCGGTCGCTGAAACTCCGGAAACCCTGGCATAACCCGGCCCATAAAACGAGGAAAGGACACATGCGCACTCACACTCACACCCTCCCCTCAAACCTTCGTGACGTGGCGTCACGGGGTGACGCTGCCTGAATGCGAACACCCGTCGGCGACGGCTCGCGCTGCTCCCCCGCACGCCCCAGGACCTCCAGGGGTGCTCTGGAGGCCCTGGGGCGCCCCACCGCATCGCGGTGGCCCACCGGCCGCCGCCATCCCCCACAAGCCAGCGCAGCACCGCCGCTTCCCCACGGCCGCGGGGAGCAGCCGGCCCCGCCAACACCGAGCTCTCGTAGCAGGGGACCATCCCCGCGTGCGCGGGGAGCAGGATGACCTCACCAGCGATCAGCTCGACGCCCTGGGACCATCCCCGCGTGCACGGGGAGCAGGCCCCCGCCCCCGCGTTGGCGAGGCGTGACGTGGGACCATCCCCGCATGCGCGGGGAGCAGACCGTCACCCGCGAGGGCATCACGTACGACATGGGCCCATACCCGCAGGTGCGGGGAGCAGTCCCACCCCTACCGCACGGGCCCTTTCGACCCGGGGCCATCCCCGCGTGCGCGGGGAGCAGTGGTTCGACGTCATCGCGGACGCCGACCCGGCGGGGCCATCCCCGCATGCGCGGGGAGCAGGGGATGAAGATCGGGCCCGCCGGGGCCACGTCGGGACCATCCCCGCGTGCGCGGGGAGCAGTTCACCGTCGGCTGGCTCGGCTTCTCCGGGTGGGGAGCATCCCTGCATGCGCGGGGAGCAGGTCGTGAGGATCCCCTGCATCTCCGTCGTGCCGGGGCCATCCCCGCATGCGCGGGGAGCAGTTGCCGGCGCCCTGACCGATCAGCTTCGTTTCGGGACCATCCCCGCGTGCGCGGGGAGCAGTCGCCCTTGGCGCCGTAGCCGTAGGCCAGGCCGGGACCATCCCCGCATGCGGGGGAGCAGGGGGCGTCGAAGCCCTCGGTGAGCACCATGCAAGGGCCATCCCCGCATGCGCGGGGAGCAGGGCATGCGTATGCGTATGTATGCGTATGCGTATGCGTCAAGATTCCTTGACGGTGGGACCATCCCCGCGTGCGCGGGGAGCAGTCATATTCGCAACCTCACAGAGTGTCAGGTGCGGGACCATCCCCGCGTGCGCGGGGAGCAGACTCCGTGACCTGCGACGCTACCGCGCCACACAGCGGTCCTGACACACTTTCACCGAAACCGGCAAACCCGGCAAATAGGGGTGCGTGACCGTCTGCGGCCCCGCCCCGAGAACCAGCGCAGCACCCACCACCGCCCGGCCGATGTGCCGCCCACGGCCGGCCCGGCGCCCCGCGACGGGCCGAGGACCAGGGCCAGCGCAGCGCAGCGCCGCCTTCCCCGCGACCACCCACCACCCAGCACCACACCCACCACCACAACAGGGCAGGCCAGGAGAACAAGGGGAAGTCTGAGCACTCACCAGACGTGAACCGGGGTCTGACCTGCGGTTGTGCAAGGGCTGCCGATTTTCGGGTGTCGCCATTGTTGTCGCTGTTGTCGTCGCCATTGTTGTCGCCGTTATGCGTCGTACCCCGCGCCTCCCCGGAGCGCCCGGGGGCCCGGAGCGCCGGAGAGGCCCCACCCCGCCGTCCGACCACCACCCGGCCCGGCCCGGCGCCCCGCGTCGGGCCGAGGAGACAGGCCAGCGCAGCGCCACCCCGACTTCCCCGCGACCACCCCACCACCAGCCACCACACCCACCACCACACAGCAGGGCAGGCCAGGAGAACAAGGGAAAGTCCGAGCACTCACCAGACGCGAACCGGCGTCTGACCTGCGGTTGTGCAAGGACCGGGCCAGAACATGCGCGCCGGATAGTGGTACGGAAAGCAGAACGGATAGTGCGCCTGCGGCCGAACCACCCCGCCCAGCCCCGAACACGTCGACCAGGCCGCCACCCTGCCATCGGGTCGGCACGGGCTCCCCGGGCCGCACAGGGCCCCTGACTGCCCCGCGCCGAGGTGTGGCAGGGTGCCAGGGTCCGGGGCGGGTGGCTGGTGCCCGGTACCGGTGACGGAACACTCGCCCCGAACACCCCCGGGACCACATCCCCGCGTGCGCGGTAGCCGGTCCAGTCGTGCGGCTGCCAGGGACCATCCCCGCAGACGCGGGGAGCAGACGCGGTGCGCGCGGTCGATGCCCTTGTGGATGGGGCCATCCCCGCATGCGCGGGGAGCAGACGGCGTACGAGCAGACCGAACAGACCATGGAGGGACCATCCCCGCGTGCGCGGGGAGCAGATGATGCCGCCCTTGCCGTTCTGCCGCGGCACGGGACCATCCCCGCATGCGCGGGGAGCAGGACCGGACGACTCCTGACTCAACCTACTGCCGGGGACCATCCCCGCGTGTGCGGGGAGCAGACGACCGGGGCGGCAGGAGCAGACGGGGGGATGGGACCATCCCCGCCTGCGCGGGGAGCAGCCGTACGCCGTAGTGCAGGGCGCACCTCACCGTCGGGGCCATCCCCGCGTGCGCGGGGAGCAGGCTTCGGCCAGGGCCGGGCACTGCTTGAGCAGGGGACCATCCCCGCGTGCGCGGGGAGCAGTCGCCTGCAACTCTACGTTTTCCGTACGTGGCGGGACCCTCCCCGCGTGCGCGGGGAGCAGTACACCGTCACCCCTCGAGGTCGCCACCGCGGGGCCATCCCCGCTGCGAGGAGAGCAGGACCCCGACGACCCGGACATGCCCGTGGTCACGGGACCATCCCCGCATGCGCGGGGAGCAGTCGGGTCCCTCGTGTCCGCCGGGCATGCCGACGGGGCCATCCCCATATGCGCGGGGAGCAGATCGACATGCCGATGCGGTCGGCGATCACGTAGGGACCATCCCCGAGTGCGCGGGGAGCAGATCGCCTCGCCGACGCCGAGTTCACGGAGCTGGGGACCATCCCCGCATGCGCGGGGAGCAGGCGCACGATCACTTCTACCAGGCGTACGTCGTGAGACCATCCCCGCGCGCACGGGGAGCAGGGCCGCGCCCAGTACCTCGCGGGACCACCACAGACACCACCCCGTGACAGCGATCCGCTCGCCCCTCCCGGCCCCGGCAACACCCGCACCCCACGGCGCCCGTGGCGGCCGGTGGGCCACCGCGATCCCCCCCCACACGCCAGCGCAGCACCGCCGCTTCCCCACGGCCGCGGGGAGCAGGCGCCGAGCGTCCCCGGCCAGACGACCTTGTAGGGGACATCCCAGCATGCGCGGGGAAGCAGACGAGGTCGACGGTGTACCGCTGCGTGGTGACGGGACCATCCCCGCGTGCGCGGGGAGCAGGCCCTCGGTAGAGCGGGATGTCATGGCGGGTGGGGGCCATCCCCGCACGCGCGGGGAGCAGACGACCCGGTCCTTGAACGCCCAACCGGTCTGGGGATCATCCCCGCGTACGCGGGGAGCAGAGCTGAAGCGGAGCCGTCGCGTCGTTGATCACGGGGCCATCCCCGCGTGCGCGGGAGTCAGGTCCTGCGGATGCCCTGCATCGCCGCTTCGTCGGGACCATCCCCGCATGCGCGGGGAGCAGTCGCAGTGCAGGACGGTCCAGTCGTAGGCGGTGGAGCCATTCCCGCGTGCGCGGGGAGCAGGACACCGCCGGCCGTCACACGGTCCGCTGGGTGGGACCATCCCCGCGGACGCGGGTCGGGTGCAGGGAACCCCTCGCCGCCCTGCGAGTTCGTCACTCGAGACAGCTGTTGTGCACCAGCAGTATCCCAGCAAGCATATGTTCCCAGTGGCAAGCTCCACTTCAACTGCTGGTACAAGCAGCGGATTTGGCGATTTTCGGAATCTACCGTTTCGGAGACTTCAGGCTGCTAGCGTCCTGTCTCGTTCGAGCAGGCAACCGTTATGAGCAAGGAGGAAACGAAAGAGCGTGGATGAATTAAGCGCCGTACGCATCGAGGCCACACGCCCCCGATGGGATCCCCGGGAGTCCCCCTGTATCCCGGTGCTGACCCTCGACGACCGGCTCGTCGATCTGAGCCTGGTGGAGCTGCTCCACGATGCCGACGCTGTGCGGAGTGTGGAAGGCGCCACGCCGGGGGAGAAGGTCGCGGTCATCGAGTTCCTGATCGCCATCTGCTACGCCTCCGGCACGTATCCGAAGTCGGCTGCGCAGTGGCCTGCCTGGGTGGACCAGAAGGACGCGCTCCGGCCTGCCGCCGACTGGCTCGCCCAGCGCCCAGGAGAAGAGGTCTGGGACCTGTTCCATCCTGTGGAGCCTCTGGGACAGAACGCGCTGCTCGCTCCGTTCCTCGACGAGCACGGGGCAGGGCCGGCGCAGCTGGTGATCGAGCGGGTCGGGGACTACAACCAGTTCTTCGACCATCACCATCTGGAGCACCCCAGCCCGGTCCCCGTCGCGCAGGCGTTTCGGGCCATGCTCACCCAGCATGTGTACGGTCCGGCCGGACGAGCCAGGATCTCCGGCAAGGAGACGCTCGGCGCCACCATCACCAACCTCGCCGCCACCCGCCTCGGCACCCGGATCCGGGTGCTTGCACTCGGGGCCAGCCTCGGGGAGACGCTGCGTCTCAACCTGGCTCCGGTCTCCGGGCCACCGGGGGAGCTGAACCGTACCTGGACCGCCGGGCAGGAGCGTCGGGGGTTCAAGGTCAAGCCGAGCGGCCGCCCGGTCACCGGTCCGGCTGACCTGCACAGCTATCTCGGGCGGTCGGTCCTGCTCCGTCCGACCCGCGCGGGGGATCACGTGGACCGGGTGCTGCTCGGCGCGGGCGAGCTGCTCGCTCTGACGAATGAGCACCTGCAGGATGCCGTGTACGCCAAGAAGGCTGACGGCACCAGCAAGCCTCTATGGGCTTCGGCAACCCGGGCCGTCTGGCGGCAGGCCCATGCCCTCTACGCAGCCGTGGCCGAGGCACGCTCCGAAACGGGTGGCAACGACGGGGGCACCCTGTACCGGAGGCTCGCGCTCTTCCCGGCTGAGGACGTCGCCCCCGAGCCCGGCCAGCAGCCCGCGCGACGCATCGACCTGTGGACGGTCGGGCTCGTGGCCAAGCAGACCACGGCCATCGCATGGGTGGACGGCACCTTCCCGTTCGCCCCTGGCCTGGAGGCCAGGTTGTACCTGGCCTCCTACCGCGGTTCGGACATCGCGGAGTTCGTAGCATCCGCTCTGTCCAAGGCGGCGTACGCGGCCTGGACCGTGGCGTATCCGAACCCCAAGCCGGCTGACAAGACGAACCAGATTGCGCGCTTCGACGCCCGTGGTCAGCACTGGGCGGCGACGCGGGAGTCCTTCGATCTGCTGATGGAGGAAACCACGCTGGGAGAGGACGTCCAGGCTTCCCTCCACGAGTACGCGGCCACCGTCGCCATCGCCGCCCGCAGGTTCCTCACCGAGTGCCTCGACTCGCTGCCGAGGAACTCGCAGGGCGCGAAGGCCCGGGCTGCCGCTCTGCGGCGGTTCGACGACGAGCTGGCCGCCCCGAAAGCTCCGGCCGAACTCCGAGGGGAGACTTCATGACCACCACCGGCGCAGGCCCCGGTACCAGTGAAAGCAGCGCCGCGCTCACGGCCTGGCTTGCCAGCCTCGTCCACAACCACGACTACGCGAGCCTCGCCGAGCTACGGCGTCCCCGCGTCCATCGGGAGCCCCACTTCCGGGCCCTCTGGTACAGCCCCACCGAGGCCCAGCGCGAGGTCTACGGCCAGGTCGCCTTCCTGTTCGCGGTCTACCACCAAGGACGGTCGAAGCCGGCCTTCGGGTACGGAAGCCTCGGTGAGGCCGCCCGCCGCATCGGCGGCGGAACCGGACGGGGACCGGACAACCCGGGCGCAGCCCGTCTGGTCGACCGCATCGTGTCCAGCCGTCGCGTCCCCTGGCGGCATCTCCAGCACGCTATCGCCCGCCTGCGGGCCTGCGACCAGCAGCCGCCGTCCTGGGCCCAGCTCGTCGACGACCTGAACCGGTGGCACGACCGCAAAGCCCGCGTTCCGTACGAGTGGGGTGTGGCCTTCCACATGCCTCCCGCCCGAACCGCCGCCGACCGACCCACCTCCTCGACTGCCGCCGCCTCCCTCCAGAAGGAGTCCACCACGTGACCAGCAACGCCTCCTCCGCCGGCAGCCAGTTCCTCTCCCTGCACCTCCTGGAGACCCTGGTGGCAGTCCTCCCCGTGCGTGACGAGAACGGGGCGCCCAAGTCGATCGTCTACGGCGGCACCGAACGGCACATGATCACCAGTCAGGCGCGGCGCAGGGCCGAGCGCGTCCACACCCGCAACCGGGCCAACGCGGGCCTCGGCGCCCTTGCCGGCCGCAGCACCGGTCTCCGGACTCGTGAATGGGCGCTGATCACCGCCCGCGCACTCACCTCCGCGCACGGCTGGGAGGAGGAAGAAGCCGTCCGCACCGCGCGCGCCGTCATCGAAGCCACCGGCCTGAAGTTCGGAGACCCCGCCAAGAAGACCGTCGCGAACCTGACCAAGGTGCTGCTGTTCGCTCCCGCGGACGCGGGCACACGCATCGCCGCCCACATCGACGAGCAGGGCGAGACAGTCCGGTCCTGGACCGAGGAGTACCTGGCAGCGCAGACTGCGGCGGCCGCGGCCAAGGGGAAGAAGGGCGCCCGCAAGAACGGCGGGCAGGAGGAGCCGAGCGCGGACGAGGCCATCGTGGCCGACGCCAAGCTGCCCGCGGTGCCGGCGGCTACCCGGGCAGCGGTCCTCACCGCGCTCGCCCCGCGCGACGCCATCGACATCGCCCTGTACGGACGCTTCCTCGCCGAAATCGCGGACTCCCCGAACGTCGACGGCGCGGTCCAGAGCAGCCATGCCTTCACTGTGCACGAGGCGGAGCAGGTCGACGACTTCTACGCCGCGGCCGACGACGCGAAGCTCGACCGCAAGAAGAACGCGCTGGACTTCCTCGACGCGGCGGACGACGCCGGCGCCGGCATGACCGGCTACCAGTCCCTGATCACCGGCACCTTCTACCGGCACGCGGTCCTCGACCGCCTGCGACTGCGCAGGAACCTCCAGGCGGCGGGGATGACCGCTCAGGAGGCCGAGGAGGCGTCCGTAGCGGCCGAGGCCGAGTTCGTCACCGCCTTCGTCGACGCCTTCCCCGAAGCGAAGAAGAACTCGACGGCCTCCACCGGCTCGCTGCCGGCCCTGGTCCTCGCTTTCGAAGGTGAGCGCCCGTACAACTACGCGGCTGCCTTCCAGGCCCCCATCGACGAGAACCCTCTGGACAAGGACGGCGAGGGCCCCGCCGGTCCGGCGGCGGTCAGGCGGCTGCTGAAGCATCACGTGTTCGTCAGCCGGCGCCGTCCCGATATCCAGGCCGGGCGTGTCCTCACCTACGACCCGCGAATCGACGAACTCCTCGGCAACTTGCAGGACACCGGCGCCGTAACCGTGGCCTCCGCCGGGGAGCTGACGGCGTGACCACGCACGTTCTGCTCGTGCGGCTCGCCGCACCTTTGCAGTCCTGGGGGGTGGCGAGCCGGTTCGCCCACCGTGACACGCACATCCGCCCCACCAAGTCGGCGGTCATCGGCCTGTGCGCGGCGGCCCTCGGCCGGGAGAGGACCGACCCCGTGGACGACCTCGCCGCGCTCGTGTTCGGTGTCCGCGCCGACCATCCGGGTACGCCGGTGCGCGACTATCACACGGTCGGCGCCGGCCGGTTCCCGTTGCGACCCCGCGACGTCATCACCGACCACCGGCGTGCTGCGGCCGTCGCCGCGAGCATGGCGGCGGCTGACGGGCCGGGCTTCGGACACCATGAGCTGGCCGGCTGGTACGGGGCGCCGAAGAAGATCACGGCCGACCCTGTCTCCGGGGCTCTCGTCTCGGCCGAGCTGTCGCGCTCAGCGATGATCACGGAGCGCTGGTATCTGTCGGACGCGGCGTTCGTCGTCGGGCTCGAGCACCAGGACCGGGCGCTGCTGGAAAACATCGCCTACGCCCTGGAGCACCCGAAGCGGCTGCTGTGGCTCGGCCGGAAGTCCTGTCCGCCCTCCGGGACCCTGGCCGCGGAGATCCTCCCCGGCACGGTCGCCACCGCCTTCGCCGCCAAACTCCTGCTCCCCGGCCCGGACGGACCCGACTCCTCGGGCCGTCGCCCCTGGACGTGGGTCCAGGTGCCATCGGGCACACGCGGGGCGTTGCAGGTGAACGACCAGCCGGTCAGCTTCGACCCGGCCCACCGGGCGCACGTCACGCGCTGGGAAACCCGTACGCGCATCACCATCGCACCGACCGCAACCGAATGGGACATCATCCCGTGAACAGCACACGGTCCTCGACGGCCCGCTTCGTCGCCACCCACTCCGTCCTCTCGCTGAACGCCCGCCACCCCCTGGTCGCCAAATCCCTGGTCGATGCCCAGGAAATGCATCGCACCGTCATGAGCGGCTTCCGCGGCTGGGTCGAGGACGGCGAACCCGAGGCGCGCGCCCAGATGGGTGTCTTGTCGACGTGGTCGGTGGACCTGCAGGCGGCGGCCCTCGTCCTGGTCGTGCAGTCAAGGATCCCGGGTGACTGGGCCCGTATACCGCGCGAGGCCTTCACCGCCGCCCCGCACATCATCACCGTCGACCGCACCTTCAAAGCGGGCGAAGTGTTCGGCTTCCGCACGGTCGTCAACCCGACCCGCAGCAGGCCGTCGGGCAAACCCGCCTCGGAAAAGGCCCGCGGCGTCCGCACCGCCCACACCACTCCGGAGCACGTGAAGCAGTGGTTCTCACGCCGTCTCCAGGCCGATGGGGAGCCGGCAAACGCTGAGGAAGGCGTCGCCCGCATCGGCGCCACCGCCGACCCGGACACCCTGGGGATCCGCATGCTACCGACGGTGTCGAGCGCCCACCGCAGCAAGCCGGTCCGGATCGGCCGCGCCGAGATCCGCGGCTCCCTCACCGTCACCGACCCGGAAACCCTGGTGGGAATCCTGTCGAACGGCCTCGGCCACGCACGCGCCTACAGCTGCGGACTGGTGCTGGCCCGCTGAGTGGAGTCTCGGCCGGGCGGTGGAACACGACGTGCCCCACCTGCACCAGGAACCGGCCGGTGCAGGTGGGGCAGGTGGGTGGAAGACATCCCCGCGCACGCGGGGCCAAGGAGGGGCTGCTCCTAACGGGGGCCATCCCCGCACAGGCGGGAAACCCCAGCAGGGGCCGAGAGTAAGCCCTGAGACCCCGTGGGGACCAGGCTCACAGACATCACCGCTTTCCACCGCGACGCATCAGGATCGCCAGCGTCGCCCGAGCGTCGCGCCGGCGCTGCGAGTTACGGAAGAGGACGGAAGAGGCCGCCACCGTGACGACAGCCCCCGTGTAGGCAAGGCCGGTCGCGGCGGTAAGGGTGGCGGCCTCCTGGAACACGGACTCCAGGACAGTCAGCAGAACGGACACGCGGATCCCCCTCAGGGTCGTCGCCCGGTGGTCTTCTCCGCCGGGCGCGGTCCCATAGGTATCCGCCTTCCGAGCACCGTCCGGCGATGTCCGAAAGCGTGAATCAGCGGTATATACGCAGGTCAAAAGGGAATTAAGGATGTGTCCGGAGAAGTCTTCCGCAGACAGCAGACAAAGTGGTGCCGGACAGGCGCCGACCTTCATGAGCAAGCTGAAGGCGTTGTACGAAGCCGCCGGCGGCCATCACGGGTTGGGATACGAGCCCCTGGGGCGCCTCGCGGAGCAGCGCGGCTACAAGGTGTCCAAGTCGAGTCTTGGTGACTGGTTCGGCAAGGCACCCCCGAAGAAGCCCAAGCACGTCGAGTACGTCATGCAGGTGCTGATCCCGTTCCTGGAGGACCGCGCGGCGCAACGTTCACCGGGCCGTCGCAGGACGGCTGAAGGTACCTGGGGTCGTTGGCTGAAAGCAGCGCAGGATGTCAGCATCAGCGGACAGGGGGGCCGTGGCCCACGCGTGCACGCGGCTTCCCGGGGACGCCTGCTGAGAGAGTCTTCCCAGGCCCTCATGGATGTTCTTCCCGGTGATCTCGAAGATCGAGAGGAGGAAGTGGCGGAGCTGAAGGCCTTCGTCACAGCTCCCGACGGCGCACCCTCCTACTTGTGGTGGCAGGCGGGCCCTTGGGCGGGGAAGACCGCTCTGGTGGCCTGGTTCGCCACCCAAGCGTTGCCCGCCGGGGTGGACGTCGCGCACTACGTCATCGCGGGACGCCTGGGCACCGACCGCCGCGACGGTTTCGTGCGAGCAGTCAGTGAGCAATTGGCCAGTGCGGCGGGGAGCAGGCGTCGCCCGGCGACGGACCGAAAGCAGCCGACCCTCGAACCGCTGTACAAGGCAGCGGCTCGTGAGTGCGCGGAGCGCCATCGCCGCCTGGTGCTGATCGTCGATGGGCTCGACGAGGACGCGGACGTCGGCCTGGATGGTGCGGGCATCGCCGGCCTGCTGCCGAAGGTCCCCCCGTACGGCATGCGTGTCATCGTCACCGGGCGACCCCACCCGCGCGTTCCGGTGAAGCTGGCGCCGGACCACCCGCTGCGCGACCCGGCCATCGTCAGGCGGCTGACCGACTCCCCCGCGGCCCGAGTTATCCGGGACACCGCCATGGCGGAACTGCGCGCCCTGCTCAACGACCGCGACCTCGGCCGGCGCCTCCTGGGGCTACTCGTCTCGGCACGAGGCGCGCTCACCGGCGCGGACCTGGCCGAACTCCTCGACATCACGCCGTACGACGTACAGGACAAACTCCGTACCGTGGTCGGCCGATCCATGGCACCCACCCGCACCGACCTCCTCCTCCTGGACGTACGGACAGAAGCGGAGGCCGAAGCCGGCCGGCAGACTTTCGTGCTGGCCCACAGCACACTCCACGCAACTGCGTGCGAGGCACTGGGAAAGCGTTTCCTCACCGAACGTATCCACGACCTGGACCGCTGGGCCCAGCAGTACCAGGACGAGGACTGGCCCATGGACACCCCTAACTATCTCCTCACCGGCTACACCCGGCTGCTGCACGAGAAGGGACGCACCAAGGAACTCACGGCCCTCGTCCTCGACCCTCAGCGCCAACTCCGCCTCGCTCAACGCTCCGGGCCCGATGTCGCCCTCGCCCAACTCGACCTCATCACTTCCCCCGGCAGGGACCACTCGGCGCCGCTGGACGTGGACAAGGCGGCAGCAGCTGCCGCCTCTGGGGAGATGCTGCTGGCCCACGTGCAACCTCTGCCGGCCTCCGTGGCGCGGACCATCGCCCGGCTCGGTGACACGCAGCGGGCCCGCGCGCTGGCGGGCGCGTCGGGGAACGCCGTCGACAAAGCCCTGAACCTGGCCGGTGTAGCACGCGTACTGCAGGCCATGGACGATGAGCAGGCCGCCGCCACTGCCCGCGAGGCAGGTGAGTGGGCACGTGCGGCCCTGCGGGAGACAGAGCGCCTCGGCCACGCCGCGGACGAAGCGGAGGCCGCAGCAGTGCAAGCGGCCCTCGCCCTGCTGGAGACGGCCCAGCGGCCGGGCATGAGCCGCGACCTCCAGTACCAGCATGAGGACGGCCTCGCTCTGCTCCGTTCCACACGCGGAACGAGTACGGGCCGCAACGAGGCCTGGGCGCAGGCCGCCCGCCTGCTGGCACCGGACCACCCGGAGTACGCGGCAGAACTCCTGGACGAGCTGGAAGAGCAGGCTGAGACACTCGCCGCCGAAGACCCGGCCGAGGGAGGCGTCGCAGCCGAAGCCGTCCAGCTCTGGCAGACGGTGGCATCCGTGGCCCCTGATCGCGCGGACCTTCTCCACGACCGCGTCCTGGCACACGCGGCTGAAGTGTGGCAGGACGCGCCCACCTTGGAGAACGTCTCCGTGATCGCCGCCGCGGCCTCGTTCGTGGCGCACGATCAGCCAGCGCAGGCCGAGCAGCTCGCGGACGCGGCATGCCGGTACCTCGATCGCACGCTGCACGCGGACGCCGGGCTGCTTTCGGCAGCGGACGCCTTTCATATCGAATTCGGCTTCCGGCACACGCTGATCGTGCTCTCCCAGGCCGTCGCCGATGTCGGGGCACCACCGGAAACAGCGGCACGTGTGCTGGAGCTCGGGCAACGCGCTCTACCTCTGGAGCCGACAGACCAGCCGGAACAATCTGCCCTCGACGAGGATGAAGACCACACCTTCGTCGAGGCCGGTGCATTCGCCGACCAGGCCTTCAATCTGGCCGATCACGGCGCCGTCGATGACGCCGAACACCACCTGGAGCAGGCGCTGGCTCTCCTGCCCACGGCCGGTGCTGGAATGGACCGCAGTCCCGCGTGGCTGCCGGACCTGGCGGGTGCACTCATCCGTACAGACGCGGCCTCCAATCCTGAGCCGCTGCTGGAGCTCGTGCAGCACCCGGCCGACCGGGTACGCGTACACGCCGCCATGGCCCTGGCCTATGCGGACTCCCACCAGTCGGCTCCAGCGCGCCACCACGCACGGGAAGCAGCCCGTGCGGCTGTCTCCGCGACCACGTCCGAGACGAGCTGGGCCTACGCCGCGCAGGCGCTGGCGTGTGCGGGTGAGGTGGAACCCTCCATGAACCTCATCGTGCAGCACAAGCGGCCGGACCGTGCGGGCAGGCAGGTCGCTTGGCGGAAGGCCGACCGGGCAGCGCGCATCGCAGTCGCCGCAGAACTCGCGACGCACGACCCTGAAGCGGCGGGCGAGCTGATCCATCCACTGCTGAAGCGCCTGGACGCCGCACGGCACGCGATCCACAGCGAAGGAGCGCTGGCCTCACTGGCAGAACTCCTCCCGGCTACTGCCCACCTGCCCTCTGCACAGCAGTCGCTCTTCGACACTGTGATGGAAAGAGCGCGTGCGCAAGTAACGCGAAGTAGCCCGCAGTCCTGGCATCCCGAAAGTGTCCTCTTGGATGCCTTCTTCCGCATCGGCGCCGGAGAAGAACCCGCCCGGCAGCTGGACTGGCTGGCAGGAAACCTGGCCAACCGCGGGACCAGACTCTTTCCCACTGCCTCTCTGGCAGTACTCCACGCGGCTCTGTGCGACACCACCACCGCCCAGCGAGTGGCCGCGCTCCCCGCTGCCCCGCACCAGAAGGCGGCGGCACTGACTGCGGTGGCATCACACCTCGCCCGCGTCCCCTCCCGCCCCTGCCCCGTCCCTGACTCCATCGGCACAGACCGCTTCACCCACACCATCCAGCACCTGGCACTGAAGATGACCCCAGCCACCCGCCCCGACAACGAAGCGCCCATGAAGCTTCTCCACCACGCCCTGACTACTGCCGGCTGGTATCACTCGATCCCAGTTCTTGCTCGTCTCGCCCCTGAAGCGATCGCCGCCGTCCGAGACACCGCCATGGTCCACTTACGCGCATCGCACGTCTCCCGAACCTGATGACCTGACCGCGTGAACTTCAGAACGAACGGGCTGCCGCCCGGCATTCGATTCAGCCGTCTATGGGCAGCGATGGTGAAGTGCCAGAACCAGGGCTGCCCCCAGCGGTGCCAGAATCCTGGTCAGGTAGAGCCCGGAGGGCGGAAAACCGTCCCAGCGGCTGCGGGGAACACCTGAATCCGTTCCGCGTGAAGACGCCGAGGCAGGGGACATCCCTGCGGGCGCGGGGAGTGCGCATGGGGCGGCCTGCGTGGACACGGTGTAGAGGCCATCCCCTCAACGCCCAGGCGCGCTGACTCACGGGTCATCCCGCCGAGGCGGGACGTCCCCGCGCCTGCAAGGA
>NZ_JBHWZS010000210.1:0-15045 GCF_042728155.1 Streptomyces sp. NPDC060209 | reverse complement strand
GGGTGCGACCCGGACCGCCGCCGGCCCCCGGTCATGGGGGTGCCGGCCGTGGGGACGGCCGGGTCAGCCGTTGCCCAGTTCCTTCCACTCCTTCTGGGCGGCGTTCAGCTCATCGGCGATCTTGTCCAGGAACGCCTTGGCCGTGACCTTGCCGAGAAGCAGCTTCTGGAACTCGGGCTCGTTGTCGGCCTTGCTGATGTTGTTCCAGTCGGGCAGGTAGTACGGCAGGTCGACGATCTTGGTGGAACCGTCGGTGAGGGCCTTCGCGGCGAGCGCGGTCGGCTCGCTCTTGGAGATCCACGGGTCCTGGGCCGCTTCGGTGTTGGCCGGGATGGCGCCCGCGGACTCGTTCCACTTGCTGTTCGACTCGTGCGAGGCCGCGAACTCGATGAACTTCCAGGCCGCGTTCTTGTTCTTGCTGGACCGGAACAGGCCGAGACCGTCGACGGGGTTGGAGACCTGGACGCGCGTGCCGCCCTCCCCGATGGGGGCGGGTATCCCGGCGAACTTGTCCTCGCCCAGGGCCTTCAGGTGGTCCTGGTAGGAGCCGAGGTTGTGGCTGAGCATCCCGATGGTGCCGGTGTCCCACTGGGCGACCATCTTGGTGAAGTCGTTGTTGACGTCGGCGGCCGGTGTCGTCTTCTTGAAGAGGGCGGCGTACTTCTCCAGTGCCGCGACGTTCTTCGGGTCGTTCAGGGTCGTCTTCTCGCCGTCCCAGAACTCCGTGATGCCGGTCTGGCCGTAGACCGCGTCAAGGGCCTGCGCGATGGAGCCCGCGCCGCCGCGGATGGTGTAGCCGAACTTGTTGTTCTTCGCGTCGGTGAGCTTGTCGGCGGCCTCGTAGAACTTGGGCCAGGTGGTGGGCGCCTCCAGTCCGGCCTGCTCGAACAGGTCGGTGCGGTACCAGAGCGCGCCGTTGTTCGCGGAGGTCGGCACGGTGTACATGTCGTCGCCCCGGCCGGCCGCGGCTCTGACGCTCTCGACCATGCCCTCGACGAGCTTGTCCTTCAGCGGCGACTTCTCCAGCCGGCCGCTGATCGGCTCCAGGGCTTCCTGGGACACGATGTTGGCCAGGTAGGCGGTGCCGACGCCGCCCACGTCGGGCAGCCCGCCACCGGCGATGGCCGTGTCGTACTTGGACTGGACGTCCGCGATCGGGATCGGGACGTACTTGACCTTGATGTCCGGGTTCTTCTTCTCGAAGTCCTTGATGATCTCGGTCCAGATGGCGGTGCGCGGACCACCGTTGTTGTCCCAGAAGGTGATCTCGCCCTTCCCGCTGCCCTCCGTGCCTGAGCTGCTGCCGTCGTCGCCACAGGCGGTGGCCCCGAGGGCCAGGACCGCCGTGAGGGACACCGCGGTCGCGGCACGCCCCCGGAGCGTCTTCGAGATGTTCATGTCGGCTCTTCTCTCTCGGATCTGTACGCGTACGTGGGGGGAGGTCAGTGGTGTGTGCGGTGCGGCGCGGTGCCGAGGTACTTCTGCGGACCCGCGTCCCGGGTCACGAGCTTCGGCACGTCGGCCGCGCGGTCCAGCGTGTACGGGTAGAAGTCACGCGGTTCGAACGCGGTGCCCCAGGCGTCGGTACGGCCCGTGGTGTTCCTCAGGATCGATCCGCGCTGGACCAGCTCGGCCGTGGCGTCGGCCTGGAAGGGATGCTGGACGTCCCGGTAGTAGCTGTTCTCGATGACCATCTTCGTGGCGCCGCGCGCCCAGTTCCCGTACGTCCACAGCGGGTCCCCGTCCGCGACCTGCGCGGAGAGGTAGTTGTTGTAGAGGTGGGCGTAGGCGCAGTTGTCGGCGGAAGGGTTGCGCTGCTTCGTGCCGCTGAACCAGTTGTGGTCGATCGTGATCTGTGTGGTGACGTTCTCGGTCCAGCCGATGCCGAGCGCCTTGTTGTGGTTGTCGAAGTGGTTGTACGAGACGGTGATGTACTGACTGTCCTTGCGGATGTCGAGCAGCCCGTCGCCCATGTGCGTCAGCCGGTTGTGGTCGATCCAGACGTGGTCGGCGGTGTCCATCTGGATCGCGTCGAAGTCGGTGGTCTTCCCGTCCCAGTCGCCCTCGACGTAGGAGTCGCGGATGGTGAGGTTACGGATGATGACGTTGCTGGTGCCCGGGTTCAGGTGGAGTTCGCCGTGGACGATCTCGCCCGTGTCACCGGCCCCGACGATGGTCTTGTCCGACGCGACGTCGATGTCGGCGCCGAAGGGTTCGACGGCGATGGATCCGGCCACCCGGATGATGTAGGGCTCCTCCGCACCGGCGTACTTCTCCAGGCCCGCCTGGTCGGTGACGGTGACCACCTCGCCGCCACGGCCCCCGGTGGTGCCGCCCGCCAGCGAGGCGAAGCCGTGCGGTGTGCCGGCCCGGCCGCCGCCGTGCTGCGCGGCGGGCTGCGCCGCGGTGGCGGCCGATGCCCCGCCCGGGGCGGTGGGCAGGAGGAAGGCTGCGGCGAGGGCGAAGGCCGTGAACAGCGTTCTCGCTCTGGTGCGCTCGGTACGGAGGTGCGTCATTGCGGCTCCCATACAGCGGTGCGGGGTCAGATGTTGCGAGGTCTTCCGGTGGTGCGGAAAGCGGTGAAACCGGCTGTTCCGGACGGCCCGTTGCCGGCCGGAGCGGTGGCGAAGAGGCCCAGCAGCGCGCCGACCCAGCGCCAGGGGGTGGCTGCGAAGACCTGGCCGGACGCCCGGAAGCCGGCCCCGTCGCCGGTGTCGGCGTAGAAGCGGCAGCGGGCGCCCCGGGTGACCTCGATCCGGACGCGGACGGCGGCCCCGGGTGCGGGGCGGGGGTGTTCGGCGTCCCGCTCGTGCTCGGCGACTGACTCGGCGTACCGGTGCACGAGCCTGGCCTTCCCGTCGGCCCCGGCCTCCAGGCCGATCCATGAGAAGGCGTCCCCGAGCACGGCGAGTCCGGCCTTGGCCCCCGGTTCGCCGGTGTCCAGCGTGATGCCGACCTCGACGGTGAACTCCTCCGCGGGGAGCCGCTGCACCAGGACGTTGGGCAGGACGCGCAGATCGTGCGCGTACGCGGTGCGTACGCAGCTGAGGCGCAGCCCGTCGCCCCCGTGCCCGACCGTCCAGCCGGTCCGCGGGTTGGCGGTCCACTGCCACTGACGGCCGTACCGCCCGCCGGGGAAGTCGTCGCTGGAGGCCGGTGCCTCAACGGTCTGCTCCGGGGCCTTGGGGCGGCGGTGTCCGAGGACGGGCTCGCCCTCGTCGCCGATGACCGGCCAGCCTCCCCCGTCCCAGCGCATCGGCTGGAGGTGGACCACGCGGCCGTACGCCCCGCGGGCCTGGAAGTGCAGGAACCAGTCCTCACCGGCGGCGGTCCTGACCCAGCCGCCCTGGTGCGGGCCGTTGACCTCGGTACTGCCCTGTGCGAGGACGACCCGCTCCTCGTAGGGCCCGGCGAACGTCCGTGAGCGGAAGGCGCCCTGCCAGCCGGTCTCCACTCCCCCGGCCGGGGCGAAGATCCAGAAGTAGCCGTCGTGCCGGTAGAGCTTGGGGCCCTCCAGGGTGAACCAGCCCGGGATCGTGTCGGCGTCCACGAGGGTCGTGCCCTCGTCGAGCAGTTCGCGTCCGTCGGGGCTCATCCGGTGGCCGGTGAGCCGGTTCTTGATGCCGGAGCGGGACTTGGCCCAGGCGTGCACCAGGTAGGCCTCGCCGGTCTCCTCGTCCCACAGGGGGCAGGCGTCGATCAGGCCCTTGCCCGCCTTGACGAGGTGCGGGGCGCTCCAGGGGCCGCGGATGTCCTCGGCGTTGATCTGCTGGATGCCGTGGTCGGGGTCCCCCCAGAAGATCCAGAAGCGTCCGGCGTGGTGGCGCAGCGAGGGCGCCCACACCCCGCAGTCGTGGCGCGGCACGGCGAAGTCGGCGTCAGGTCCCAGGCGGTCGAGGGCGTGGCCGACGAGGGTCCAGTTGACGAGGTCGCGGGAGTGCAGCAGGGGCAGCCCGGGGACGCGGCCGAAGCTGGACGCGGTGAGGTAGTAGTCGTCGCCGACGCGTACGACGTCCGGGTCGGACCAGTCGGCGTTCAGGACCGGGTTGCGGTAGGTGCCGTCCCCGAGGTCGGCTCTCCAGGGCATCGTCATGCGGCTACCGCCCTGCGGACGTGGGCGACCGCGGCGTCCCGGTCGAGGCGTCCGTCGGCGATGACGGTGACGATCCGGCGCACGACGGTGGCTCCGGCGGCGACGGGGAGCCGGCGGTCCGCGGCGAGCGAGGATCCGACGCCCGGGTATTCGGTGGTCCGTACGAACCACGGGTCGCGCCGGGTCTCCTCGGTGGCGCCGGCGAAGACGAGCGTCCAGCCGTCCCCGGCGAGGGCCAGCCAGTCGGCGGCCCTGCCGTGCACGGCTTCCTCACCGTCGAGCGTTCCGCTGAACACGGCGGGCGGCGCGGCTTCCTTGGGAGCGCGCCAGAAGAATCCGCCGTATCCGGCGCCGGGACGGCCGTTGGTGGCCGGGCTGCCGATGGAGAGGTCCGTGCCGCCGCGGTTGGTGAGGGAGAAGGAGAAGTCCAGCGCCCAGGCCTTGTCGGAGAGTTCGGCGACGGCGACGGTGCGGTGCTCGCGCAGCAGCTCGGTGCCGTCGGCCTCCCAGCTGAGCTCCTCCACGAAGCCGTCCGGGTCGCGCAGCTTCCAGCCGAGGTGGCGCTGCGTCCCGTGGTTGTCGAGCTCGGTGGGGCCCTGGTCGCGGACGAAGGTGCGCCCGCCCCAGAAGTTGTGCCCGGCCACGTCGGGGACCGCCACGGAGGCGCCCAGGTGATGGATGTGGTCGGCCGGGCGCTCCTCGGTCACGGGAGTACCCGCGAGGGTGGTGACGGGGTGCAGGTAGGGCCGGTTGTCCGTCCCGGGCCGGTAGCTGTAGCGGCCGACGGGGCGTCCGGCGCAGCTGAGGAGTGCGGTGGTCATGGTGTGCTCACCTCGCTGGGGCGCGCCCAGGAGGCGCCTAGTTCGGAGAAGAGGGTGAGGGTGTCGGCCGCGGCGGCGACAGTGCCGTCGATGCCGCGGACGATGCGCCTTACGCCGTCACCCTTGTCTGCGGGCCGGGTGTGCCAGGCGGTGGCGGGCAGCGCGGTGGGCTCGGGGGCGGTGCGTACGGCCTCGAGGACCCGCATGAACGCGCCGGTGCGCTCCGGCGGCACGAGGAGCGCGGTGCCGTGCTCCAGGTGGTCGACGAGGTTCTCCAGGAGGTCGGTCCGTCCGTGCACGGCCTCCTCGGGGCCGTGTCCGGCGCGCTGGACGAGGACCCGGTCCTGCTTGTACCAGAAGGTGATGCGGCCGCGGTCTCCGTGGACGATCACATACGGCTCGCCGGCCTCCTCCGCGCAGAGGGTGACCGCGACGGTCACCGGCAACCCGTCGGTGGTGGTGACACGGACGCAGCTGGTGTCGTCGGACTCGATGTCGTGGGCCCGGAACAGCTCGGTCTCGATGGACGCCACGTCCTCGGCCGTTCCCCGGCATGCGAGTTCGAGTGCCGTGGCGACGGCGTGCGCCAGCGGGTTGGTGAGCACCCCGTCGACGACGTCGGTCCCGCCCATCCTGCGGCGCCCGGCCCACGGTGCCCGCCGGAAGTAGGCGTCGTCGCGGACCCAGGCCCCTGCGGCGCCGACGCCCCGGACGGTGCCGATGGCTCCGGAGCGTACGAGGTCCTTGATGGCGGCCACGGCGTGCGACCCGAAGGACTGGAAGCCGATCTGACAGGCGGTGCCCGCCTCCCTGACTCCGTCGGCCATGCGGGCGTAGTCGGCCCAGGTCGCGGCGGGCGGCTTCTCCAGGAGCAGGTGGACGCCACGGGCCGCCGCGGTCAGGGCCAGCGTGGTGTGCGTCGGGATGGGCGTGCAGATGATGGCGACGCGCGCGCCGGTGGAGTCCAGGAGAGCCCCGAAGTCCGCGGACTGCTCGGGCATCTCCCCGGCGGACATGTCGAGTTCGGCGTCGGTCAGCGGGTTCAGCTCGCAGACCCCGGCCAGCCGGACCAGCCCCTGGTGCTGGAGCCGGCGGATGTTGGCGAGGTGCCAGCGTCCGTGGCCGCGGGCGCCGGCCAGGACGAGGGGCACGGGGGTGGTCGCGCTCATCGGGCGGCCCTCCCCGCTCCGGCCCCGCGGGCCACGTCGGCGGCGGCGCGTGCGGCGCTGTCGACCGGGCCGTGCAGGGCGGGTGTCCAGCCTGTGTCGGTGGCGAGGTCGGTCTCACTGCCCGAGTTGTAGGCGTTGTAGATGGAGACCAGGTCGACCGGGAAGCCGTTGAACACGGTGCCGCGCTGGGTGAGGGCGCTGCCGTTCCAGCTCTTCAGCAGGTCGGCGACCTCGACGTGCCCCGGGGCTTCGAACGCGTTGTTCTCCGCGACGATCCGGGACTCGGTGGAGACGCCGAGGGAGTAACGGTGATCGCCGTCCTCGGTGATGACGTAACGGTTGTTGTAGACGTGGACCTGGCCGAAGCGGACCCGGGGCGCACGCTGCACGACGGAGTGGAACTCGTTGTGGTGCAGGGTGACGCGGAGCTTGCCGCGGTCGGTGGTCACGCCGTCGCCGTTGCCGATGAGCATCGCCTTGTCGTGGTCGGCGAACCGGCTCCAGGAGACGGTGACGAGGTCGGAGCCGTTGGTGATGTCGAGGAGTCCGTCGTGGCGCAGGTAGTTGCGCCCGAAGTAGGTGGGCTCCCGGTCGTCCGGGTGGCCCTTGTCGCTCGCGGTGACATGGTCGACCCAGACATGGGTGGCGCCGCGCAGCCACAGCGTGTCGTACGCGGTCTTCCAGTCGCCGAGGCCACCGGTGTTGGGCTGCCAGGCCGGGAAGCAGTCGTAGGCGTCGCGGAGTTCGAGGTTGCGGATGATGACGTTGTCGGCGTCCTTGACCTGGAGGCTCGCGCCCTTGAGCACGGCGCCTGTGCCGGTACCGACGATCGTGGTGTTCGAGCCGACCGCCAGTTCGACACGTTCGGCCTGACGGGCGGCGGACGCCTTGCGGGCGTCCTCCTGCGGTCCGGCGGGCTTGGCGCCGCCCCATGTACGGGGGTCGTAGGCGGCCAGGTACGCGTCGAGGCCGTAGCCGTCGGTGGCGTAGTCGGCGCAGTCCAGCCGTCGTCCGCGGTCGTCCGTGTTGGCGTCGATCGTGCCGGCCACACGGATGATCTTGGGGACGGAGCTGCCGCCGTCGAGCGCCGCGACGAGCTGGGCCCGGTTGCGCACGGTGAGGACATGGTCCTCGTCGGCGGCCGAGCCTCCGGTCGTCCCCGTGCCTTCCGCGGCCCAGCCGTCGTTGTCGGCGAGCACCTCCCGGCCGAGATCGCGGCCGGGTTCCCGGCCGGCCGCGGCCGCTTCCGGCGCCGTGTCCGGCGACGCGGTGGCCGCCCGGGCGCCCGGCTGGAGGGCCAGACTGCCCAGCAGCAGGGCGAGCGCGGCGGCGGCGCGGCGCGCGGTGCGGGGGCGGAGCTTCCAGGTCATGTCCGTCATCCCTTCACGGCGCCGGCGCTGAAGCCGGTGATGAGCCACTTCTGGATGAAGGCGAAGACGATCACCACGGGCACGGCGGCGATGACACCGCCCGCGGCCAGCGCCCCGAGGTCGACGCTGTCGGCGCCGATCAGGGTGTTGAGGCCGACCGGGATCGTCTGCTTGTCCTGTTCGCTGAGGAACATCAGGGCGAACAGGAAGTGGTTCCAGCTGTGCACGAAGGCGAACGACCCGACCGCGATCAGCCCGGGGCGCAGCAGCGGCAGGACGACGGCGCAGAAGGCCTTGAAGCGCGAACAGCCGTCCACCCAGGCGGCCTCTTCGAGGGAGACCGGCACGTTCTTGATGAATCCGCTGATCAGGATGATCGACAGGGGGAGCTGGAAGACGGTCTCCGCGATGACGACACTGCCCAGGGAGTTGATCATCTGGAGGTTCTTGAAGATCTCGAAGAGCGGCACGAGCATCAGGGCGCCCGGGATGAACTGCGAGCACAGCAGCGCCAGCATGAAGGCGCCCTTGATCTTGAAGTCGAACCGGGCCAGTGCGTAGCCGCCGGCCAGCGCGACCAGGGTCGTGGCGATCAGCGTCGCGACGCCGACGATCATGCTGTTCTGGAAGAAGAGGGCGAAGCTGCGCTCGTTCCAGACCTTGGAGAAGTGGTCCCCCGTCATCGGCCAGGGCACCAGCGAGGTGGAGCCGGCGGGCCGTACGGCGAAGAGGAACATCCAGTAGAACGGGATGAGGGTGAAGAGCAGGTAGATGCCGAGCGGCACATAGATCTGCCAGCGCGGTACGTCGTCGAAGGCACGCTCACGCTTGGCGCGGCGGTGCGAGGAGGGCGGCGGGACGTCGTTCCCCCGGGACGGTCCCGGCGTGCGGGCGTCGTTCTTCTCCACGAGTGCGGCAGTCACTTGTTGTCGCCTCCGAACTTGCTCAGGCGCAGATAGACGATCGAGCAGAAGAGGAGGATCACGAAGGCGACGGTGGTGAGCGCGGAGGCGTATCCGAAGTCGTGGCCCTCGATGCCTGTATTGGCGACGTAGAGGGGCAAGGTGGTGGTCTCGCCCGCGGGTCCGCCGCCGGTGAGGGTGTAGAGCAGGTCGACGTTGTTGAACTCCCAGACCCCGCGCAGCAGGGTGGCCAGGATGATCGCGTCGCGCAGGTGCGGGAGCGTGATGTGGAAGAACTGCCGCATCCGGCCGGCGCCGTCCACCGACGCCGCCTCGTACAGCTCCTTGGAGACGGACTGCAGGTCGGCGAGGATGAGGATGGCGAAGAAGGGGACTCCGCGCCAGAGTTCGGAGACCGTCGCCGCCCAGAAGACGGTCCCGGTGTCGGAGAGGACCGAGGTGCCGTACTCACCGATCCCGGCGTCCGCGAGGTAGCGGCTGAAGCCGGTCGAGGAGTTGTAGAGCAGGATCCAGATGGTGCTGGTCAGCACGCCGGAGACGGCCCAGGGCGAGAAGACCATGGCGCGGGATATGCCGCGGCCGACGAAGGTCTGGTTGACGATCAGCGCGAGGGCCAGGCCGAGAGCGAGCTGCAGGGTCACCTGGGTGAAGACCCACTGGGCGCTGAAGCCGAGCGTCGGCCAGAACTGCTCGTCCTCGGTGAAGATCCGGGTGAAGTTGTCGAAGCCCGCGAAGCCGTTCCGCCACGGCTTGGTGACGTTGTAGTTCTGCAGGCTGTAGTAGAAGACGCTGATCACCGGGTAGGCGATGAAGCCCAGCATCAGCAGGCCCGCGGGCGCGATCAGCAGATACGGCAGGCGGCGGGGGGTGGCCGAGCGGCGCTTGGACGCCTTCCCCTTGGGGGGCGGTGTGGCCACGGCTGCGGATTGGGCCATGACGCGTCTCCGATCTCTGGAAAGTGCTGGATGTGCCGTGCTTTCGGTGCATGGTGCAAGCGCTTACCGCATGCCGTTCGGTATTTCGGACGAGGCGGTGCGCTGAATTCTGTTCGCCCGGGTTCAGCCCGCGTACGGGTCGGGCACTTCTCCCTGCCTGGCCAGGAACGTGAAGTCGCAGCCGGTGTCGGCCTGGGTGATCTGGTCCTGGTAGAGCGCCCCGTAGCCGCGCCCGTAGCGGGCGGGCGGCTCGGTCCACTCGGACCTCCGGAGTTCCAGCTCCTCGTCGGACACGTCGAGATGGAGGAGCCGTGCCTCGACGTCCAGCGTGATCAGGTCACCGGTGCGGACCAGTGCGAGCGGTCCACCGACGAAGGACTCGGGTGCGATGTGCAGGACGCAGGCCCCGTAGCTGGTGCCGCTCATCCGGGCGTCGGAGAGCCGCACCATGTCCCGTACGCCCTGCTTCAGCAGATAGTCCGGGATCGGCAGCATGCCGTACTCGGGCATGCCGGGCCCGCCCTTGGGGCCGGCGTTGCGGAGCACCAGCACATGGTCCGGGGTGAGGGCCAGGGCCGGGTCGTTGATGGTGCGCTGCATCTCCTTGTAGTCGTCGAAGACGACCGCGGGGCCGGTGTGGCGCAGCAGGTGGGGCTCGGCGGCGATGTGCTTGATGACCGCGCCGTCCGGGCAGAGGTTGCCGCGGAGGACCGCCACACCGCCCTCCTCCGCCAGCGGGTTGTCGCGCTCCCGGATGACGTCGGGGTTGTGGACGAGCGCCCCGTCGAGCTGTTCGCGCATCGTGCCGTGCGCGACGGTGGGCCGGTCCAGGTGGAGCACGTCGGTGAGCCGCGCCAGGAATCCGGGCAGGCCTCCGGCGAAGTGGAAGTCCTCCATCAGGTACTTCCCGCCGGGGCGGAGGTTGGCGAGGACGGGCACGGTGCGGGCGATGCGGTCGAAGTCGTCCAGGGTGAGCTTCACCCCGGAGCGGCCCGCCATCGCGATCAGGTGGATGACGGCGTTGGTGGAGCCGCCGAGCGCGAGGACGGTGGCGACGGCGTCCTCGTAGGCGTCAGCCGTGAGGATCTGCGACAACTTCAGCTGCTGCCACACCAGTTCGACGATCCGGATCCCGGACTCCGCGGCCATCCGGTCGTGACCGGAGTCCACGGCCGGGATGGACGAGGCACCCGGCACCGTGACGCCCAGCGCCTCGGCGGCGGCAGTCAGGGTCGAGGCGGTGCCCATCGTCATGCAGTGGCCCGGGGAGCGGGCGAGCCCGTTCTCCAGCTCGGCCATCTCGCAGTCGCCGATCAGGCCGGCCCTCTTGTCGTCCCAGTACTTCCACATGTCCGTGCCGGAGCCCAGGACCTCGTTGCGCCAGTGGCCCGGCAGCATCGGCCCGGCGGGCACGAAGACCGTCGGCAGGTCGACGGACGCGGCGCCCATCAGGAGCGCGGGCGTCGACTTGTCGCAGCCGCCCAGCAGCACGGCGCCGTCGACGGGGTAGGAGCGCAGCAGCTCCTCCGTCTCCATCGCCAGCATGTTGCGGTAGAGCATCGGGGTGGGCTTCTGGAAGGTCTCGGAGAGCGTGGAGACCGGGAATTCGAGAGGGAAGCCGCCCGCCTGCCAGACGCCCCGCTTGACCGCCTGCGCGCGCTCGCGCAGATGGACGTGGCAGGGATTGATGTCGGACCAGGTGTTGAGGATCGCGATGACCGGCTTGCCCAGGTGCTCCTCGGGGAGGTAGCCGAGCTGCCGGGTGCGGGCGCGGTGGCTGAACGAGCGGAGCCCGTCCGTGCCCCACCACTGGTGGCTGCGCAGCTCCTCGGGAGTGACGCGGGGGCCCGCTGTGCCGGTGTCGCTCATATGGACCACCCGGCGACCAGGCCGGCGACCTCGGCGCGCTGCTCCTCGGGCAGCGCCCGGCTCGGTGCGCGTACGTCGCGGCGGCAGAGCCCGAGCGAGGCCAGGGCCTCCTTGACGACCGTCACGTTGTTGGCGGACTGCCGGTCGGCGCGCAGGTCCTCGAAGCGGCGGATCTGCTCCCAGACCTTCATCGCCGCGAGGTAGTCGCCCGCCCGCAGGGCCTCCAGCATGGCGAGCGAGACACCGGGGGCGACGTTGACGAGTCCGGAGGTGAAGCCGGTGGCGCCGGTGGCGAAGTAGGAGGGGGCGTAGAGCTCGGCGAGTCCTGCGACCCACACGAACCGCTCCAGGCCGGCGTCCCGGGCGAAGGCTCCGAAGCGGGCGACGTCCGGGACGGCGTACTTCACGCCGATGACGTTGGGGCAGCTGTCGGCGAGCTCGGTGAGGCGTTCACCGGCGAGCAGCGGGTTCCGGACGTACGGGACGACCCCCAGTTCGGGAACGGCCTCGGCGATGGCCCGGTGGTAGTCGACCCAGCCGTCCTGCGAGACGTAGGGGTGCACCGGCTGGTGCACCATCACCATCTCGGCCCCGGCCTCCCTGGCGTGCTCTGCGGCGGCCACGGCGGTCGGCACGTCGTGGCCGACCCCCACCAGGACGGTGGCACGGCCCCTCGTCTCCTCGATGGTCAGCTCGGTGACGGTACGCCGCTCGTCGGGGGTGAGCGCGTAGAACTCACCGGTGTTGCCGTTCGGGGTGACGATGCGGACGCCGCCGTCGAGCAGCCGTCGCAGCAGGGCGCGGTGCGCCGGGATGTCGATGCTCCCGTCCTCGGCGAACGGGGTCACCGGGATCGCCACAACGTCTGCGAGGGCCGCCTTCAGCGGGGAGAGGTCCATGCGGACTGGCCTTTCGTCGAGGTGCTGGTCATCCATGTCCAGCTGGTGGTTCACGCCGTGTCACCCCCGTCTTCGTCGTCGGGGAAGGCACGGCGCACGAACGATGCGATGTGGTCGTGCAGGGCCTCTGCGGCGGCTGCGGCGTCGTCGGCGAGGGCGAGCCGCAGGATCTCGCGGTGCTCGGCCGCCTCGCGCTCCCAGGACGGGATCGCCGACCATGCCACGGTCGACACGAGTGCGGCCTGGTCGCGGATCTCGTCGAGCATCCGGGCGAGCAGCGGGTTGCCGCAGGGCAGGTAGAGGGCGCGGTGGAAGTCCCGGTTGGCGAGCGACCTGTCCGCCTTGTCGACCGCCGAGTCGGCGCGCTCCAGGGCCTCCTGGGCCGCTTCCAGCGAGACCTTGCGGGTGATGGAGCGGCGCAGCGCCTCCGGCTCGAGGAGCAGGCGCACGTCGTACACCTCCCGGGCCATGGTCGCGTCGACGAGCCGCACGGTGGCACCCTTGTACTGGCTCATGACCACGAGTCCGGTGCCCGCGAGCGTCTTCAGCGCCTCGCGTACGGGGGTCTTCGACACCCCGAACTGCGCGGCGAGTTCGGTCTCCACGAGCGCCTGTCCTGGTTTCAGCTGCGCGGTGAGGATCGCGTGCTTGATCGCCTCCAGCACGTACTGGGTCCTGGACGGAATCGGGGCAGGCGCAAAGGTCATGGGTGAAGAGCTCTCGCATCTCGCGTATGGCGTCTCATATATGACGTACGAAGTACGACGCGATGAAGCTAGAGCGGTGGGAATGTTTCGTCAACGCTTCTGGCAAAAGAAGTTCGGCGAACGTGGACCCGGGGCACTCCGGGGGCCCGACGACACGGCCCGGCGCGCCCGGAGCGGAAACGGCACAGGCCCCCGGCGACATGCCGGGGACCTGCGCTTCGAGCGTGTTCGAAGGTGTTCGAGGGCGGGAGAGGCTCCGGGGTCAGCCGCCGCGGACGGCGGAGAGGGCCTTCGTGACGTCGCCCAGGTCCGGTCCGGAGGCCAGACCCGCGTGGTAGAGGCGCAGTTCGTTCGCACCGAGCGAGGCCGCGTGCGCGGCGTCCCGCTCCAGTGTGCCGGGGCTGCCGCCCATACCGCTCACCACGCTGAAGTTCGCGGCCAGCACTCCGGACAGCCCGGCGAACGGCCCGAGCACCGCCTCGCGTACCGCGTCGCCGCCGGTGCAGGGCAGCACGACACCGTCCGCCGTGGACAGGATGTGGGCGGGGTCCGTCCCCACGTTGGCACCGGTGCGGTAGGAGGCGGGGTCGGCGTGCAGCAGGACCTGGAAGTCCGGCCCCGGTGCCGCGGCTCGCACGGCGGCGACGGCGGCCTCCTGGAGGCCCCTGGCGACCTGTCGGCGCCACCGCAGGGTGGCGTCGGCGAGGCCGGCGCCGAGCAGCTTCTCCACACCGGCCCAGCCCTGCTCGCCGGATCCGGTTCCGGACCAGACCGGTTCCAGGGCGCGGCGTACGGCGGCGCGCAGCTCCCCCGCGTCCAGCCCTGCGGAGGCGTAGCCGGCCCGGCAGTCGGCGCAGAAGCAGAGGGACATCAGGTACTGCGCGGCGTCCCCGAGGGTGACCCCCGAGGTCTTGTCGTGGGCGTGCAGATGGGCGAAGCCGTACCAGCCGCACGACTCCAGCTCGGTGCCCGACGTCCCGGGGCGTACGGCCGCCTCGGCCGCCAGGTCCACCAGGTAGGCGTGGACGGCCGGCTGGGCGATGCACGGCGCCCAGGGGTAGCGGTCGCCGTAGGCGTTGACCACGGAGGTGCCCGGATGCTCCGCGCCCAGACGGGAGTTGTGCGCGAGGACCACCCAGGAGTGCACCTGCAGGCCTGCGCCCGCCAGGGCCTCGGCCGCCTCTGCGTACGGGTCCTCCCCCGCCACCCAGGACTGTGCGTAGGGGCGCAGACCGCGGCCTGCCCAGCGCGCGGCGTCGGGCGGGTAGAGCACCGCGGCGTGTTCGGCGGTGACGATGCGGCGGCCGGGGTGGCGCGGGGTCAGGGCCCGGGTGGAGTGGTAGGCGGAGGCGAGTGTCACCTGCTGGACGCCGAGACCGGCGAGTCGCGCGGCGGCGTCCGGGTCACCCACGACGTCCCAGGGGTACAGGAAGGCGGAGGCTTTCACTTCGTCTCCCCCGCACGGTACTTCTCCAGCAGGGCGCGGCCGTTGGCGATGATCGAGGTCAGCTCCTCGATGTGCGCGGCCGAGGGCTCGGTGAGCGGGGTGCGCACCGGGCCGACGTCCAGGCCCTCGAGCCGGACGGCCGCCTTCACGAGCGACACCGCGTAACCGCGGCCCTTGGCCCGCAGTTCGACGAGCGGCCGGTAGAAGTGGTCGAGCAGCGCGTTGACCAGGTCGTCGTCGCCGGCCTCCAGCGCCCGGTAGAAGGCCAGGGCGATGTCGGGGGCGAAGGCGAAGACGGCGGAGGAGTAGAGCGTGACGCCGATGCCCCGGTAGGCGAGCCCGGTGAGTTCGGCGGTGGGCAGCCCGTTGAAGTAGAGGAAGTCCTCGTCGGGCAGCGCGGTGCGCACGGCGCTGACGATGCGCTGCATCAGGTCGAGGTCGCCGACGCCGTCCTTGAGGCCGATGATCCCGGGAGTCCGGGCCAGGGCGACGACGGTCTCCGGGGTGAAGACCGCGTTGTCCCGCTGGTAGACGACCGTCTCCAGGGAGGTGGCGGCGGCGAGGGCGGCGTAGTGGGCGAGCAGCCCCTCCTGGCCGGCGACGACGAGGTAGGGCGGCATGGCGAGGAGCCCGTCCGCCCCCGCCTCCTCGGCGAGCTTCGCGTACTGGATCGCGAGCGCCGTGCCGTAGCCGGCGCCTGCGACGACGGGCACCTGTCCCGCGGCCTCCTCGACGGCCGCCTGGACGACGAGCCGGAATTCCTCCGGGGCCAGCGCGTGGAACTCGCCGGTGCCGCAGCAGGCGAAGACGGC
>NZ_JBHWZS010000209.1:0-15067 GCF_042728155.1 Streptomyces sp. NPDC060209 | reverse complement strand
GATGTCCTTCGGCCGCCGGGTGTGGCCGCCGACGCGCGGACTCCGGTGCCCTTGCCGGTGAGTCCCGCGACCAGCTCGTCCGCCGCCGCGTACGGGTCGAGGCCTCCGGCCACGATCCGTTCCGCGAGCGCGTCCAGCCGGCGGTCGCCGTGCAGATCGGCGATCCGTTCACGGAGCGCGGTGACGGCGATCGTCTCGACCTCGCGGGCCGCACGCGCCGTGCGCCGCTCGGCCAGAACACCGTGCTCCTCCATCCACGCCCGGTGCTTCTCGAGCGCCTCGACCACCTCGTCGAGGCCCTCGCCCCGGGCGGCGACCGTCTTCACGATCGGCGGCCGCCAGTCGCCGGGCCCCCGGGACTCCCCGAGACCCAGCATGTGGTTGAGCTCGCGCGCGGTGGCGTCCGCGCCGTCCCGGTCGGCCTTGTTGACCACGTACACGTCGCCGATCTCCAGGATTCCGGCCTTCGCCGCCTGGATACCGTCGCCCATGCCCGGGGCGAGGAGGACGACGGAGGTGTCGGCCTGGGAGGCGATCTCCACCTCCGACTGGCCTACCCCCACCGTCTCCACGAGGATCACGTCGCAGCCCGCCGCGTCCAGCACCCGGATCGCCTGAGGTGCCGACCAGGCGAGGCCGCCCAGGTGGCCCCGGGTGGCCATCGAGCGGATGTAGACGCCCGGGTCGGAGGCGTGCTCCGACATCCGGACCCGGTCGCCGAGGAGCGCGCCCCCGGAGAAGGGCGACGACGGGTCGACGGCCAGGACACCGACGCGTTTGCCGGCCTTCCGGTAGGCCGAGACCAGCGCCGAGGTCGAGGTGGACTTGCCGACACCCGGCGACCCGGTCAGGCCGACGACGTAGGCATGACCCGCGAGCGGTGCCAGGGCCGCCATCACCTCCCGCAGCTGCGGCGAGGCACCCTCCACCAGGGAGATGAGCCGGGCCACCGCACGCGGCCTGCCCTCACGTGCCTGCTCGACCAGGGTGGGGACGTCCACCTTCACTCGGCCTCCTCGCTCGCTCGTACGGTGACTACTTGCCCGGTACGCGGATGATCAACGCGTCGCCCTGGCCGCCGCCGCCGCACAGCGCCGCCGCCCCGGTGCCGCCGCCGCGCCGCTTCAGCTCCAGCGCCAGGTGCAGCACCACACGGGCGCCGGACATGCCGATGGGGTGGCCGAGCGCGATCGCGCCGCCGTTCACGTTGACCTTGTCGGAGGTGACGCCGAGGTCCTTCATCGACTGGACCGCGACGGCCGCGAAGGCCTCGTTGATCTCGATGAGGTCGAGGTCCTCGACGCCGATGCCCTCCTTCTTCAGGGCGTGCCGGATGGCGTTGGACGGCTGCGACTGGAGCGAGTTGTCCGGGCCCGCCACGTTGCCGTGTGCGCCGATCTCGGCGATCCAGTCCAGGCCCAGCTCCTCGGCCTTGGCCTTGCTCATGACGACGACGGCGGCGGCGCCGTCGGAGATCTGCGAGGAGGTGCCCGCCGTGATCGTGCCGTCCTTGGTGAAGGCGGGCCGCAGCTTCCCGAGGGACTCGGCGGTCGTCTCGGGGCGGATGCCCTCGTCCTTGGCGAAGAGGACCGGGTCGCCCTTGCGCTGCGGGATCTCGACCGGGGTGATCTCGGCCTCGAAGATGCCGTTCTTCTGGGCGGCTGCGGCGCGCTGGTGGGACAGGGCGCCGATCTCGTCCTGGTCGGCGCGGGCCAGGCCGAGGCGGGTGTTGTGCTTCTCGGTGGACTCACCCATCGGGATGTTCTCGTAGGCGTCCGTCAGGCCGTCGTGGGCCATGGAGTCGAGCATCTCGACCGCACCGTACTTGTATCCCTCGCGGGACTTCGGAAGCAGGTGCGGGGCGTTGGTCATGGATTCCTGGCCGCCCGCCACCACGACGTCGAACTCGCCCGCGCGGATCAGCTGGTCCGCCAGGGCGATCGCGTCGAGCCCCGACAGGCACACCTTGTTGACGGTGAGCGCGGGGACGTTCAGCGGGATTCCGGCCTTGACCGCGGCCTGGCGTGCCGGGATCTGCCCTGCCCCGGCCTGGAGCACCTGGCCCATGATCACATACTCGACCTGGTCGCCGCCGATCCCGGCACGGTCCAGCGCTGCCTTGATGGCGACGCCTCCGAGGTCGGCTCCGGAGAAGCTCTTCAGCGAGCCGAGGAGACGGCCCATGGGCGTACGTGCGCCCGCGACGATCACTGAGGTGGTTCCGGTCGTTCCTGACATGAGGCGCAGCCCCTTGGATTGGTTGTGAACGAGGGTTTACCTGAATGTACTGAGCGGTACGGCGCCCGTCATCCGGCTGTCGGTGTGATCGCGCGCACGTTGCGTAACCACCGCCGGGGCGCTGCACTGGTTCCATGCTGACGCGAATCGACCACATCGGAATCGCCTGTTTCGACCTCGACAGGACGGTGGAGTTCTACCGCGCGACCTACGGCTTCGAGGTGCACCACACCGAGATCAACGAGGAGCAGGGTGTCCGGGAGGCCATGCTGAAGATCAACGACACCTCCGACGGAGGGGCTTCCTACCTCCAGCTGCTCGAGCCGACCCGTGAGGATTCGGCCGTCGGCAAGTGGCTGGCAAAGAATGGTGAGGGCGTGCACCACATCGCGTTCGGGACCGCGGATGTCGACGGGGACGCCGCGGACATCCGCGGGAAGGGCGTCCGGGTGCTGTACGACGAGCCCAGGACCGGGTCGATGGGCTCCCGGATCACCTTCCTCCACCCCAAGGACTGCCACGGTGTGCTGACCGAACTGGTCACCTCGGCAACAGAGCACTGACCCGACCGATACCCGGCCCGGTAGAGTGGGCGGTTCCGGGCCGGGGCCGGGTCGGGGCCGCGCCGCGTCCTCGCCGTTGATCTGTCACCATTCCCCGGGGGACCGCTCGCCGGCGAGCGGTACTCGTACGGAGAATTGCGACCAGGGTTGGGGTCTCCCCTGCTCGAACAAAGTTGAGAGCTCGGGGAAGGATGGGACCGCGCAGTGCGGGGCTACGAGAGCCAGCAGAGCCACCGAGCTGACGACGACCATCTCTCGCGGTTCGAAGCCGAGATGGACCGGCTGAAGACCGACCGGGAGAAGGCCGTCCAGCACGCCGAGGACCTCGGTTACCAGGTCGAGGTCTTGCGCGCCAAGCTGCACGAGGCACGGCGCAGTCTGGCGACCCGTCCCGCACACGACAGCGCGGACATCGGCTACCAGGCCGAACAGATGCTCCGCAATGCCCAGATCCAGGCCGACCAGCTGCGTACCGACGCCGAGCGCGAGCTGCGCGAGGCCAGGGCGCAGACGCAGCGGATCCTGCAGGAGCACGCGGAGCACCAGGCCCGGCTGCAGGCCGAGTTGCACGCCGAGGCCGTCCAGCGGCGCCAGCGGCTCGACCAGGAGCTGGCGGAACGCCGGCAGACCGTCGAGTCCCACGTCAACGAGAACGTCGCCTGGGCCGAGCAGTTGCGGGCCAGGACCGAGTCCCAGGCCCGCCGCCTGCTGGACGAGTCGCGCACGGAGTCCGAGCAGTCGCTGGCCGCCGCCCGCGCCGAGGCGGCCCGGCTCGCCGACGAGACCCGCCGGCGCCTCAACTCCGAGACGGAGTCGGCCCGTGGCGAGGCCGAGGCCACGCTGCTGCGTGCCCGCAGGGACGCCGAGAGGCTGCTCGACGCGGCCTCCACGCAGGCCCAGGAGGCCACCAGTCACGCCGAGCAGCTGCGCTCGACGGCCACCGCCGAGACCGAGCAGACCCGGCAGCAGACAGCGGAGCTGAACCGCACCGCCGAGCAGCGCACCCAGGAGGCCGAGACCCGGCTGCGCGAGGCCCGGCTGGAGGCCGAGAAGGTCCTCGCCGAGGCGAAGGAGGCCGCGGTCAAGCGGCTGGCCGGCGCCGAGTCGCAGAACGAGCAGCGCACCCGTACGGCCAGGTCCGAGATCGCCCGGCTGGTCGGCGAGGCCACGAAGCAGGCCGAGACGCTCAAGGAAGAGGCCGAGCAGGCCCTCGTCGACGCCCGGGCGGAAGCGGAGCGGGTGGTCGCCGAGGCCGCCGAGAAGGCCCGCACCCTGGCCGCCGAGGACGCCGCCGCCCAGCTCGCGAAGGCGGCCCGGAGCGCCGAGGAGGTCCTGACCAAGGCCTCCGACGACGCCAGGTCGACGACCAAGGCCGCCGGTGAGGAGGCCGACCGGATCCGCCGTGAGGCCGAGGCCGAGGCGGACCGGCTGCGCGGCGAGGCCGCCGAGCAGGCCGACCAGCTCAAGGGCGCGGCCAAGGACGACACCAAGGAGTACCGCGCCAAGACCGTCGAGCTCCAGGAGGAGGCGCGCCGGCTCCGCGGCGAGGCCGAGCAGCTCCGGTCCGAGGCAGTGGCCGAGGGCGAGCGGATCCGTGGCGAGGCGCGCCGCGAGGCCGTCCAGCAGCTCGAGGAGGGTGCCCGCACCGCCGAGGAGCTGCTCACCAAGGCCAAGGCCGACGCCGAGGAGCTGCGGACCTCCGCGGGCACCGAGAGCGAGCGCGTCAGGACCGAGGCCGCCGAGCGTGCCGCGGGCCTGCGCAAGCAGGCCGAGGAAGCGCTGGAACGCAGCCGTGCCGAGGCGGAGAAGCTGCGTGCCGAGGCCGAGGAGCAGGCCACCGCCCTGACCGCCGCGGCGGAGACGGCTGCCGAGGCGCTGCGCGAGGAGACCGAGCGCGGGGTCGAGGCCCGTAAGGCCGAGGCGGCCGAGGAGCTGACCCGGCTGCACACCGAGGCCGGGTCCCGGGTCACCGCCGCCGAGGAGGCGCTCGGCGAGGCGCGTACGGAGGCGGAGCGGATCCGCCGCGAGACGAACGAGGAGTCCGAACGGCTCCGCGCGGAGGCCGCCGAGCGGCTGCGCACGCTCCAGGAGCAGGCCACCACGGAGGCCGAGCGGCTGCGCACCGAGGCCGCCGCCGATGCCGCGCAGTCCCGCGCCGAGGGCGAGTCCGTTGCCGTACGGCTGCGCAGCGAGGCCGCCGCCGAGGCCGAGCGGCTGAAGAACGAGGCGCAGGAGACCGCCGACCGGGTGCGCTCCGAGGCCGCGGCCGCCGCCGAGCGGGTCGGCACGGAGGCCGCCGAGGCCCTGGCCGCCGCCCAGGAGGAGGCCAACCGGCGCCGCCGCGCCGCCGAGGAGGCACTCGGCTCCGCGCGCGCCGAGGCGGAGCAGGAGCGCGAGCGCGCCCGCGAGCAGAGCGAGGAGCTCCTCGCCTCCGCCCGCAAGCGGGTCGAGGAGGCCCAGGCCGAGGCCCAGCGGCTGGTCGAGGAGGCGGAGAGCCGGGCCACCGAGCTGGTCTCCGCAGCCGAGCAGACCGCACAGCAGGTGCGGGACTCCGTCGCCGGGCTGCAGGAACAGGCCGAGGAGGAGATCACCGGTCTGCGTTCCGCCGCCGAGCACTCGGCGGAGCGGACGAGGACCGAGGCGCAGGAGGAGGCGGACCGGCTCAGGTCGGACGCCTACGCCGAGCGCGAGCGGGCCGCCGAGGACGCCAACCGCATCCGCCAGGTCGCGCACGAGGAGTCGGAGGCCGCGAAGACCCTGGCCGAGCGGACCGTCTCCGAGGCCATCACCGAGTCGGAGAAGCTGCGCTCGGACACCTCGGAGTACAGCCAGCGGGTCCGTACGGAGGCTTCCGACGCCCTCGCGTCGGCGGAGCAGGACGCCTCGCGCGCCCGTGGCGAGGCCCGTGAGGACGCCAACCGCATCCGTTCCGAGGCGGCGGCGCAGGCCGACCGGCTCATGGCCGAGGCGACGAGCGAGAGCGAGCGGGTCCGCAGCGAGGCCACCGAGCAGTCGGAACGCTTCGTCTCCGAGGCGACCGACGAGGCGGAGCGGCTGCGCGCGGAGGCGGCACAGACCGTCGGTTCGGCCCAGGATCACGCGGCCCGCACCCGTGAGGAGTCGGAGCGGCTGCGCGCCGACGCCGAGTCCGCGGCGGAGCAACTGCGCGCGGAGGCCCGCCAGGAGGCCGACCGGCTGCTGGACGAGGCACGCGAGGCCGCGGCGAAGCGCCGTGCCGACGCCGCCGAACAGGCCGATCAGCTCGTCAACAAGGCACAGGAGGAGGCGCTGCGCGCCGCCACCGAGGCCGAGGAGCAGGCCGACAGGATGGTCGGCGCCGCCCGCAACGAGGCCGTCCGGATCACCTCGGCGGCGACGGTCGAGGGCAACTCCCTTGTGGAGCGGGCCCGTACGGACGCGGACGAGCTGCTCGTCGGCGCCCGCCGGGATGCCACCGCGACCCGGGAGCGGGCGGAGGAGCTCAGGACCCGGATCGAGAGCGAGATCGAGGAGCTGCACGAGCGCGCCCGGCGCGAGACCTCCGAGCAGATGAAGACGGCGGGCGAGCGCGTCGACAAGCTGATGAAGGCTGCGACGGAACAGCGGACGGAGGCCGAGGCCAAGGCCAAGGAGCTGCTGTCGGACGCGAATTCGGAGGCGAGCAAGGTCCGTATCGCCGCCGTGAAGCGGGCCGAGTCGCTCCTCAAGGAGGCCGAGACCAAGAAGGCCGAGCTGAGCCGGGTGGCCGAGAAGCTGCGCGCCGACGCCGAGGCCGAGGCGACGCAGATGGTCGACGAGGGCCGTCGGGAGCTGGATCTGCTGGTCCGCAGGCGCGAGGACATCAATACGGAGATCTCCCGTGTCCAGGACGTCCTCGAGGCGTTGGAGTCTTTCGAGGCTCCGGGCGGAACGGGCAAGGCGTCGGGGGGCGGTGCCGGGGGCGTCAAGGCCGGCGCGGCAGCGGGTACCCGGTCGGGTGGCAAGGCGTCGGACGGGTAGCCGCTCAGTCATTTCGCCATGAACATTCAACCCTTCGAGTCGCAAGCGCTCCGGGGGTCAGCCACTCAAAAGGGGTGTCATTCTCCATACCAAAGCGGCATCTTCACGTTGACACGCCGCTCAGGCCCCTAGGATTCCCTCTAACACCTCACCGGTCTCATTCGACAGGAACCCCATGAGCGACCCTTCCTCCCCCTTCGGCTTCGAGCTCGTGCGACGTGGATACGACCGCGGTCAGGTGGACGACCGCATTACCAAACTCGTCGCCGACCGTGACAGCGCGCTCGCACGCATCACCTCTCTGGAAAAGCGCATCGAGGAGCTCCACCTCGAGACGCAGAACGCCCAGGCCCAGGTCAACGACGCCGAGCCGTCGTACGCCGGGCTCGGCGCCCGCGTCGAGAAGATCCTCCGCCTCGCAGAGGAGGAGGCGAAGGACCTGCGTGAGGAGGCCCGCCGCGCGGCCGAGCAGCACCGCGAGCTGGCCGAGTCGGCCGCCCAGCAGGTGCGCAACGACGCGGAGACGTTCGCCGCGGACCGCAAGACGAAGGCCGAGGACGAGGGCGTCCGCATCGTCGAGAAGGCCAAGGGCGAAGCGAGCACACTGCGCACCGACGCCCAGAAGGACGCCCAGCAGAAGCGCGAGGAGGCGGACGCCCTCTTCGAGGAGACCCGCGCCAAGGCCGCCCAGGCCGCCGCGGACTTCGAGACGAACCTGGCCAAGCGCCGCGAGCAGTCGGAGCGCGACCTCGCGTCCCGTCAGGCGAAGGCCGAGAAGCGCCTCGCCGAGATCGAGCACCGCGCGGAGCAGCTCCGCCTGGAGGCCGAGAAGCTCCGTACGGACGCCGAGCGCCGGGCCCGTCAGACGGTGGAGACGGCTCAGCGTCAGGCCGAGGACATCGTGGCCGACGCGAACGCCAAGGCCGACCGGATCCGCAGCGAATCGGAGCGCGAGCTGGCGGCGCTCACCAACCGCCGCGACTCGATCAACGCCCAGCTGACCAACGTCCGCGAGATGCTGGCGACTCTGACGGGTGCCGCGGTCGCCGCCGCCGGCTCCCCGGCGGAGGACGAGTCCGCCACCCGCGGGGTCCCCGCCCAGCAGACCCGCTGAGCACAGGCCTTTCGTTCGGGCCTGACCCGAACGAAAGGCCCGGGGCACGTACATCAGCTGTACCCCATTGCGCGCCCGGTTCCGCCTTTGTGGTGGCGCCGGGCGCGCGGCCGTTCTAGCGTGAGCGCATGATCGAGCTCGACGGCCTCACCAAACGCTTCGGCAACAAGGTTGCCGTCGACCATCTGTCATGCCGGGTCAGACCGGGAATGGTGACGGGATTCCTCGGCCCGAACGGGGCGGGCAAGTCCACGACCATGCGGATGATGCTCGACCTCGACAACCCGACCAGCGGCACGGTGCGGATCGACGGCCGGCACTACCGCGACCTCCAGGAACCGCTCAAGCACATCGGGGCCCTGCTGGACGCCAAGTCGATGCACGGCGGGCGCAGCGCGTACAACAACCTCCTGTGCCTCGCCCAGAGCAACCGCATCCCGGCCAGCCGGGTCTCCCATGTGCTGGACACGGTCGGCCTGAGCGCGGTGGCGAAGAAGAAGTCCAAGGGCTTCTCCCTCGGCATGGGCCAGCGGCTGGGAATCGCGGCCGCCCTGCTGGGTGACCCCGAGATCCTGATGTTCGACGAACCCGTCAACGGTCTGGACCCCGAGGGAATCCACTGGATCAGAAATCTGATGAAGGCCCTCGCGGCGGAAGGCCGGACGATCTTCGTCTCCTCGCACCTGATGAGCGAAATGGCCCTGACCGCGGATCATTTGATCGTCATCGGGCAGGGCAAGCTGCTGGCGGACACCTCGATGGCCGACTTCATCCACGAGAACTCCCGCAGCTTCGTGCGGATGCGCTCCCCCGAGCAGGAGCGCCTGCGCGATCTGCTGCACGCGGAGGGCGTCGTCGCGGTCGAGTCGGGCAACGGGACGCTGGAGATCGACGGCGAGGCCCCGGAGCGGCTCGGGGAGCTCGCCGGCCTGCACGGGATCGTGCTGCACGAGCTCAGCGCCCAGCGGGCCTCCCTGGAGGAGGCCTTCATGCAGATGACCGCGGGCTCCGTGGAATACCACGCCCATTCCGATCGCGACGAAGTCCAGCCACCGCCGGTGGGCCCGCACTGGGGCGAGCAGTGGAACCAGCAGCAGCCCGGCGGCACCGCCGGCGAACGCACGACGGGGGTGTGACGGCCATGGCATCGGTACCCGCGGTCCTGAATTCCGAGTGGACCAAGATCCGTACGGTCTCGTCGACCACTTGGACGCTGATCTGCGCGTTCCTCGTCACCGTCGCCATGGGCGCGGCCCTGAGCGCCCTGCTGAACAGCCAGTTCGACGATCTCTCCGCCGCCGAGCAGGCCACCTTCGACCCGACGTTCGTGAGCTTCTCCGGGATGGTCCTCGGGCAGCTGGCGATGGTCGTCTTCGGTGTCCTGGTGGTGGGCACGGAGTACAGCTCCGGAATGATCCGCACCTCGCTGGCGGCCGTACCGCAGCGGGGGTCGTTCCTCTTCAGCAAGATCGCGGTCGCGGGCGTCCTCGCGCTGGTGGTCGGCCTCGCCACCAGCTTCATCACCTTCTTCCTCAGCCAGGCCCTGCTCGGCGACCGCGGCACCGACATCGGCGCGGAGAACGTGCTCCGCGCGGTCGTCGGCGGCGGCATCTACATGGGCCTGATCGCGGTCTTCTCGATGGGTGTGGCCACGATGCTGCGCAGCTCCATGCTGTCGCTGGGCATCCTGATGCCGTTCTTCTTCCTCGTCTCGCAGATCCTCTCGGCGGTCCCCGGCGCCAAGAGCGTGGCCCGGTACTTCCCCGACCAGGCCGGCTCCAAGATCATGCAGGTGGTTCCGGACGCCATGAACAGCGATCCGGCACCGTACGGGCCGTGGGCCGGGCTCGGGATCATGGCCCTGTGGGTGGTGGCGGCCCTGATCGGCGGTTACCTCGTACTGAAGAAGCGGGACGCCTGAGCGGCACCCGGAACGCCGACGCTCCGCGTAACGACTTGGCCGGAACCACCTGCGGCTGGTTATCCTCCTAACTCTTGACGGGGGCGCGCGGCCGGAGGCCTGGGCCCCGACGACAGATAAGTCGATGGGGCTGGAGAATGATCGAGGCAGTCGGCCTGACCAAGCGCTACGGCGCGAAGACGGCCGTGCACAACCTTTCCTTCCAGGTGCGGCCCGGTGCCGTCACGGGGTTCCTCGGTCCCAACGGGTCGGGCAAGTCCACCACCATGCGCATGATGCTCGGCCTGGACCGGCCGACGTCCGGACACGTGACGATCGGCGGCCACGCCTTCCGCAGCCTGCCCAATGCCCCGCGCCAGGTGGGGGCACTGCTCGACGCCAAGGCCGTGCACGGCGGGCGCAGCGCCCGTAACCACCTGCTGAGCCTGGCCCAGCTGGCGGGCATCCCGGCGGCCCGGGTGGACGAGGTCCTCGGCGTCGTCGGACTGCAGGACGTCGCGAAGAAGCGGTCCAAGGGCTTCTCCCTGGGTATGGGCCAGCGGCTCGGGATCGCGGCGGCGCTGCTCGGCGACCCGCAGGTCCTGCTCTTCGACGAGCCGGTCAACGGACTCGACCCCGAGGGCATCCTCTGGGTCCGGAATCTGATGAAGCGGCTGGCCTCCGAAGGCCGCACGGTCTTCGTCTCCAGCCACCTGATGAGCGAGATGGCACTCACCGCCGATCATCTGATCGTGATCGGCCGCGGGCAGCTCCTCTCCGACATGAGCGTCACCGACTTCATCTCCGCCAACTCCGCGGACTTCGCCCGGGTGCGCGTCCCGGCGGACCGGCCGGAGTACCGGGAGAAGCTGACGGCCTCACTCACCGAGGCCGGCGGCCGGGTCATGCCGGAACCGGACGGTGCCCTGCGGGTCACCGGGCTCGGACTGCCCCGGATCAGCGATCTGGCACACGAGTCGGACGTCCGGCTGTGGGAGCTCTCGCCGCACCAGGCGTCGCTCGAGGAGGCGTACATGCGGATGACGCAGGGCGCCGTGGACTACCGCTCGACGGCGGACGCCAAGGCAGGGCTCCAGCTGCCGCCGCCCGGCTACGGACAGCCCGGCCACGGTGGCTACGCGCAGCCCGGCCATTCTCCCGAGCAGCCTCCGCCGGAGGTCCCGCAGCAGGGCTGGTACGCCCCGCCGCCCCCGGGACAGAACCCTTACGCCGGCGCACCGGCACCCACCCCCGCGCCCCCTGCGGAGCGGACCGAGCGCAAGACCGACGAGGACTCCCGATGACGATGCCTCCGCCGCCCCCGCAGGCACAGACGCCCCCGCAGGCGTACCAGGCTCCTCAGCAGCCGCAGCAGGGCTGGGGCGGCCCGACGGGCCCTTACGCCTCCCCGATTCCCGTGCGTACCCCTGGCCTCGGTGACGCGATCGCCTCCGAGTGGACGAAGATCCGCTCCGTGCGCTCCACGATGTGGACGCTCGGCGTGATGATCGTGCTGCTGATCGGCATCGGGCTGCTCGTCGCGCTCATCGTGAGCATGTCGGACGCCCCCTTGGACGACGCCCCCGTGCTCACCCTCGGCTTCTTCGGCGTACTGCTCGGATCGATCTGCGTGATCACTCTCGGCGTGCTGACCATCGCGTCCGAGTACAGCACCGGAATGATCCGCACGACGCTGACCGCCTGCCCGAGCCGGGCGCGGATGCTGACCGCGAAGTCGATCGTCTTCTTCCTGCTCGCCTTCACGATCACCACGGTGACCACCGGGATCGTCGGCGTCCTGCAGACGGCCATCCTGGACGGCGCCACACCCGACACCGGTCTCTGGGTGCGCTCCACGCTGGGGATCGGCCTCTACATCGCGACGCTCGGGCTGCTCTCGCTCGCGGTCGGCGCGATCATCCGGCACTCGGCGGGCGCCATCACGATCATGATCGCGGTGGTGCTTCTCCCGCTCGTGCTGGCGATCTTCATGTTCTCGCCGACGCTGGCCTCGGTACAGGAGGCACTCTTCGAGTACTCGATCCCCAACCAGATCGGCGCGATGTACGACGCGTCGGTGACCACGTCGGGGCCGACCGGCTGGGAGCCGCTGTGGGTCATGCTCGGCGTGACCGCGGTGGCCATGGCCGGCGCCTTCGCGTCGCTCGACCGGCGGGACGTCTGACTCAGTAGCGCGGAGCGTTCCTGGACCGCTGCACCCTTGTGGTGCGGCGGTCCTTCGCGTTCCAGCAGGCCTTGTGCCAGTGCCTGCGGTCGTCGATCCCGCCGTACTCGGGCCAGGCGACGAGGTGCGGGACCCCGGAGGGGATCTCCTGGTCGCAGCCGGGGCAGCGGTAGCGCTTGCCCGCCGCGCTCGCGCCGCTCACCGGGCGCACCGACCAGTCCTCGCCCTGCCAGCTCTCCGCGGCTCCGCCCCCGCCGTACCGCTCCCCCGCCTCTCGTGGGCTGTCGGCAGGACTCTCGCCGCCTCGGGGGCGGTTGCGGCGCGGGGACACGGGACACCTCACGGGGCGGCGGAACGGGCAGATTGTTCCGTCCAGCCTAGAGGCATCGGCTACGGGCCCGTGGCGTGTGAGGCGCGTGAGCAGTGGCGGGGCGGGTGGGTTACCGGAAAATCGCAACAACTTCGCCCTGGACCGTGCCTTTGGCACGTGTCAGACGTTGTTGCCAGTGAGGGGGACAGCCGCGTCGGCCGCAAGGAGGCAATAGGCGATGCGCGTAGGAACGTTCGTACTGGCAGCCCAGTTCCCGGGCCAGGGGCAGGGCGAGGCCCTGCACCGGGCCGTCAGATCCGCGGAGGTCGCGGAGGAATCGGGGCTCGATTCCGTCTGGCTGGCAGAACATCATTTCGTGCCGTACGGAGTCTGCCCGTCCGCCACGACACTGGCCGCCCTGTTGCTCGGCCGCACCCGCAGAATCCGTGTGGGCACGGCGGTGAGCGTACTGCCGAACCAGCACCCGGTCATGCTCGGCGAGCAGGCCGCGCTGCTGCATCTGACCAGTGGCGGGCGCTTCTCCCTCGGGGTCGGGCGCGGTGGGCCATGGGTCGACCTGGAGGTGTTCGGAGGCGGGCTCGAGGCGTACGAGAAGGGTTTCCCCGAGGCGCTGGAACTGCTGCTGGAGTGGCTGGACAAGCCCCGGGTGGCGGGGAGCGGAGAGCGTTACGGCTTCCGCGAGGTGGCCGTGGTGCCCCGGGCCGACGAGCTCCTCGGGGACGGCCCCCCGGGCCCCGAGGTGATCGTCGCCTGCACGTCGCCGAAAAGCGTGAAACTCGCCGCTGAAAAGGGTTTGCCGATGCTCCTGGGGATGCATTGCGGCGACGAGGAGAAGGCCGACGTGGTCGCGCTGTGGCGATCGGCCGCCCGGGAGGCCGGTCAGCCGGCGGAGGTCGTGGAGCGGGTAGCACATGTGTCCGCAGGGGTGGCCCAGATCGCCGACAGTCCCGCGGACGCCGTGGAGACGCTCGTGAAGGCGATGCCGGGCTGGCTGCGGCAGGGGCTCGACGCCCATGTGACGGTCGACGGCCGCCACCGGGTGATGCGCGACCCCGTCGCGTACACGGAGTTCCTCTGCGGCCTGCATCCGGTGGGCCCGCCCCGTTTCGCCGCCGACCGGCTGGCGGCCACGGCGGAGCGCACGGGCATCACCCGCTTCGCCCTCATGGTCGAGGGGTCGGGCGATCTCGCGGCGACGGAGACGAATGTGCAGCGGCTGGGCACGGAAGTGCTGCCGTTGCTGGAGTGACCCGTTCACGCTGGTGGTCCTGGTGGTGCGGTGGTGCGGGAGCTGCCGCCCCGGAGCCAGTTGCACCTCCCGCGGCCCGAAGCGGCAGCAGAAGCGTTCAGCAGTCCCGTAGTTCGGGCGACTGGTTGAGCAACTGGCCTCTCACCGAGGTGAATCGGGCCAGCCGCTCGTCGACCGAGGCGTCCAGCGGGAACACCGCGACGCGGTGGCAGTTCTGGAATGCCAGGCGCACCCCGAAGTGCCGCTGCAGCGCGCCGCGTATCGCATCACTCGCGAGCGCACGCAGCAGCTGACCACGTGCCTGCTCGTCCGGCGGCGGCGTCTGGTTGTCGGCGAATTGTCCGCCGTCGACCTTCAGCTGGGCCACCAGAGAGCTGATCATCTCCCATGCGTAGGGCAGGGAGGTCCGGACGCAGTCGACGAAGTCGGCTTCGTCGACCTCGCCTCGCTCGGCCTGTTCCAACAGCGCCGGTGAGACGTCGAGCGACATGGGTTCTCCTCTCGCGACCCCGACGGCTGGCCGGGGCCTTACGGGCAGGGCAGGGCGGCGACGCTGCGTACACAGACGGCGACCTCCTGCTTACACGGTAAGGGCGCAGTCCGGGCCGCACCAGGAGATTGGGAACACAACCGGCCAATAACGAACGGTCGCAAAGAGGGGCAAGACAGATCGGCATCCGTCAGGGGCGTACGGCGACGGGCCCGGGAATCGCGTGGACCCATGGTCGTCGAGTAGCGTTGCCGACCATGCGTCTCGTCATCGCCCGTTGCTCCGTCGACTACGCGGGCCGGCTCACTGCCCACCTGCCCTCCGCCCCCCGTCTGATTCTGGTGAAGGCGGACGGCAGCGTCTCGATCCACGCCGACGACCGGGCGTACAAACCTCTCAACTGGATGTCCCCGCCGTGCACCCTCAAGGAGGGCGCCGACGACAACGAGGGCGTCTGGACCGTGGTGAACAAAGCGGGCGAGAAACTGATCATCACGATGGAGGAGATCCTCCATGACTCGTCCCATGAGCTGGGTGTCGACCCGGGGCTCATCAAGGACGGCGTGGAGGCGCACCTCCAGGAGCTGCTCGCCGACCGCATCGAGACGATCGGCGAGGGCTACACCCTGATCCGCCGTGAGTACCCGACCGCGATCGGTCCGGTCGACATCCTGTGCCGGGACGCGGACGGCGCGACGGTGGCCGTGGAGCTGAAGCGGCGGGGCGACATCGACGGCGTGGAGCAGCTGACCCGCTATCTGGAGCTGCTCAACCGTGATCCGCATCTGGCTCCGGTGCGGGGCGTGTTCGCGGCACAGGAGATCAAGCCGCAGGCCCGGGTGCTGGCGACGGACCGTGGGATCGGGTGCCTGGTCCTCGACTACAACGCGATGCGGGGCATCGAGGACGACAAGCTGCGGCTGTTCTGACCCGGGCGGGTGTCCCGGAACTCCCCGGAGCACCATGGACATGAGAAACCCCTCGGCGGGCCCGGATCC
>NZ_JBHWZS010000208.1:0-15072 GCF_042728155.1 Streptomyces sp. NPDC060209 | reverse complement strand
GCGCCCGCACGGTCGGCCGCGTCCGCCGCGTCCGCTGCGTCCGTCGAGCCGGAGCCCGTCGAGCCGGAGTCCGCCGAGCCGGAGCCCGTCGGCGGGTCCGTGGGAGCCGTCCGCTCCGGGTCCGGCCCGGTTCCGTTCCGCCGCACGTCGTACCCCGCGCTCCCTCGACCGTGTCCTGCGCTGTCACGTCACCGCGCGGCTGCTGACCTGCGCGGACACCCCATGGTCACCCCCGCGGGCCACCTCCGCATCAACCGATCGGCTGACGGGGCGGTCAGCCGACGCGGGTGCGGCTTCGAGCCGGTACGCCGACCGTACGGGCGCGGATCCGGCCGGAGGATCGATACCGGAAGCCGAACGGTTCGAGGCCGAGCCGAAATCACCCGAGGAGCCCACCATGAAGAAGATGTCGCTGCGCACCCGTGTCCTGACCGGTGCCGTCGCCGCCGCGGCGCTGGGCGCCGGAACCTTCGGCGCGATGTCCGCGAACGCCTCCGCCCCGGCCGCCGTGCCCGCCGCCGCGGTGAAGGCCGACGCCGCGGACAGGAATCTCCAGCAGTCCACCCACCTGACCGTCGCCGCCGCCACCAAGGCCGCGCAGGCCGCTCTGGACGCCGCGAAGAAGGAGAACCAGCGCGTCTCGGTCGCCGTCGTGGACCGTAACGGCAACACGCTCGTCACCCTGCGCGGCGACGGTGCGGGCCCGCAGTCCCCCGAGTCCGCCGTGAAGAAGGCGTACACCGCCGTCTCCTGGAACGCGCCCACCTCCGAGTTGGTGAAGCGACTGGAGCAGGCCCCGAACCTGAAGGACATCCCCGGCACCCTGTTCCTGGCGGGCGGTTCGCCCGTGCAGGTCAAGGGCGCTCCGGTGGCGGGCATCGGCGTCGCGGGGGCCCCGAGCGGGGACCTCGACGAGAAGTTCGCCGCGGCGGGCGTGGCCGCCGTCTCCAAGTAACGGAGCGCCGAAGAGCCGGCAGGGCGGACGCGCCGCGGGCGACCGGGCGTACCTAGGATCGGCGGCGTGGATCAGCCAACAGCGGCAGCGGTACGCCGCATCGCGCCCGGCACCGCCCTGCTGGCCGTGCTCACCCTGGTCACGGGCTGCACGGCGGGCGCCGGCGGGAGCGCGGGGACACCAGGTGCGGCCGGGGTGCGCGATCCGTACTTCCCCCGGCTCGGCAACGGCGGCTACGACGTCACTCACTACGACCTGGCTCTCGACGTCGACTCCACGGCGAGCCGGGTGAGCGGCACGGCCGTGATCACGGCCCGGGCCACCCAGGACCTCAGCGCGTTCAACCTGGATCTCACCGGGCTGGAGGTCCGGTCGGTGACCGTCGAGGGCCGGCCGGCCGCTGTGAACCGGGCGGGCTCGGAGCTGACGCTGCGTCCGGACCGCACGGTCGCGGACCGCCTCCGCACGGGCCGCACCTTCCGCACCGTCGTGCGCTACGCAGGCTCACCCCGCACCGTGACCGACCCCGACGGCTCCGAGGAGGGCTGGCTGAGGACGGCGTACGGGGCGGTGGCGCTGGGGGAGCCGACCGGTTCCATGGCCTGGTTCCCGGGGAACCACCACCCGGGCGACAAGGCGGCGTACGACGTCAGGGTCACCGTTCCCGGAGGGCGGAGCGCCGTCTCCAACGGCGAGCTGGTGTCCCGTCGTACGGCCGGGGGGCGCACGACGTTCCACTGGCGCACCCGCGAACCCCTGGCGAGCTACCTCGCGACGGTCGCGGTCGGCCGCTACACGGTGCGGGAGTCGGCCACCGGGGACGGCCTGCCGGTGGTCACCGCCGTCGACCCGGACGTGGCCGGAGCGAGCGCCGGGGTGCTGGCCCGGATTCCGGAGGTCATCGCGTGGGGGGAGAAGCGGTTCGGCCCGTACCCCTTCTCCTCGGCGGGGGCCGTCGTGGGCCGGCGCGGCGACGCGGAGTACGCGCTGGAGACCCAGAACCGGCCGTTCTTCCCCGGCCCGCCGGACACCGGGCTGCTCGTCCATGAGCTGGCCCACCAGTGGTTCGGCAACTCGGTCACGCCCGCGAGCTGGCGGGACATGTGGCTCAACGAGGGCTTCGCGACGTACGCGGAGTGGCTCTGGAGCGAGGACCACGACGGCGTTCCCGTCGAGGAGAGCTTCGAGCAGGCGTACGCGGACGAGGCGAACTGGGCCTTCCCGGCGGCCCGTCCGCCGGGCCCCGCCGACCTGTCCCGGCCTCCGGTGTACGGCCGGGGCGCGATGGTCGTCCACAGGATCCGGCAGGAGGTGGATGACGACGAGGCCTTCTTCGGCCTCGTCAGGGGCTGGCTGGCGGCGCACCGGCACGGCAACGCCTCGACGGACGACTTCACCGCGTACGTCGAGGAGGAGTCCGGCCTGGATCTGACGGGGCTGTGGGACACCTGGCTCAACGGCGGGAGCCGGCCCGCCCGAGGCTGACCGGCTCCCGCTGCTTCTGGCGTTACTTGACGTTGACGCCGGTCCAGGCGGCGTCGACGGCCGTGAGCTCGGCGCTGTCGGCCCCGAACAGGTCGGTGGCCGCCTTCTGGGTCGCGACGCGGGCTCCCGCGTAGTCGGTGCTCGACGTCATGTAGACGGAGAGCGCCTTGTACCAGATCTGGTAGGCCTTCTGGCGGCCTATGCCCGTGACCGTGGAGCCGTCGGCGGTCGGGGAGTCGTAGTCGACGCCGTCGATGGTCTTGGAGCCGCTGCCCTCGGCCAGCAGGTAGAAGAAGTGGTTGGCGACACCGGAGGAGTAGTGCACGTCGAGGTCGCCGACGCCGGAGTCCCAGTAGTCCGCCGAGCCGCCGTCCTTGCTGGGCTTGTCCATGTAGCGCAGGGGGGTTCCGTCGCCGTTGATGTCGATCTTCTCGCCGATGAGGTAGTCACCGGGGTCGGTGGCGTTGTCGGCGAAGAACTCGACGGAGGTGCCGAATATGTCGCTGGTGGCCTCGTTGAGACCGCCGGACTCGCCCGCGTAGTCGAGGTTGGCGGTGGCCGCGGTCAGACCGTGGCTCATCTCGTGGCCGGCGACGTCGATCGCGGTGAGCGCGCTCTTGTCGTCGGCCCCGTCGCCGTAAGTCATGCAGAAGCAGCTGTCGTCCCAGAAGGCGTTGACGTAGCCGGTGCCGAAGTGGACGCGGGAGTACGCCGCCCGGCCGTCCCCGGCTATGCCGTCGCGGCCCAGCTCGGACTTGTAGAAGTCCCAGGTCGTCGCCGCGCCGTAGTGGGCGTCGACCGCCGCGGTCTGGCGGTCGTCGCCGGTGCCGTCGCCCCAGGTGTCGTCGGCGTCCGTGACGAGGGCGCCGGTGCCGGTCTGGCCCTGGTTGAGGTCGTACGTCTTGTGGCCGCCCCGGTCGCCGTCGGTCAGCTCGAAGCCCGAACCGCCCTGGGTGGTCGAGAGCGTGACCTTTCCGCTGTACTGGCTGTTCCCGGTGCCGGTCTCGACGGCCTCGAAGCTGTGCAGCCGCTTGCCGGTCGTGGCGTCCGTGATGATGTGCAGCCGGCTGGGTGTGCCGTCCTTCCGGACACCGTTCTTGACGGTCTCGAACGCGAGCGTGGGCTTGCCGCTGCCCGCCCAGACGACGGTGCGCGCGCTCGCCGCGGCCTTCAGCTTCGGCTGCGTCGAGGGGACGGCGATGCGGGCTTCGGTGGCCTTGTCCACGCCCTTGGAGGTGCCGTCGGAGGCGGTGTGGGTGACGAGGTCGCCGCCGAGGACCGGCAGCCCGGCGTAGGTGCGCTCGTAGCGGGTGTGCACGGTGCCGTGGGCGTCCTTGATCACGTCACGGGCGATCAGTTTCTCCTGGCTGCCGAGCCCGAGGGACTCGGCGGCCGCCGTGGCGTCGGCCTGGGCGGCCCGCAGGGCGGTGCCGCGCCGGTCCGCCGTGTTCACTCCGAGCGTGGTGGCTCCGGCCGTGGTGCGGGAGGAAGAGGCGGTGTCGTCGGCGGTGTGGGGACCGGCCGTGGCCGTACCGGCCTGGACGCCGACGACGACCATCGCGGCAACTGCGGTCAGGGCAGCGGCGCGACGGGTGTTCATGTGGGGGGTCATGCCTTCTCCGTTGCTCGTTCCTGTGGGGGTTACGAGCGGAGAGCGTGCCACCGAATGAACAGTTTTGACGGGACGCCGACAATTGCCTCACAAGTTTTTGACCAGTTCTTGTCCGAATGGGGTTCACTTGTGTCCGCTATGTGACGCGGACGCACGGGAGCCCCCGGCCGACCGGAGTCGGACGGGGGCTCCCGCGGGCAAGTCGATGGGTCAGAGGTTGACGCCGAAGTCCTGGGCGATGCCGCGCAGGCCCGAGGCGTAACCCTGGCCGACCGCGCGGAACTTCCACTCGGCGCCGTTGCGGTAGAGCTCACCGAAGACCATGGCGGTCTCGGTGGCGGCGTCCTCGCTCAGGTCGTAGCGGGCGATCTCGGTGCCGCCGGCCTGGTTGATGATGCGGATGAAGGCGTTCCGCACCTGGCCGAAGTTCTGGCTGCGGGCCTCGGCGTCGTAGATGGAGACCGGGAAGACGATCTTGTCGATGTCCGCCGGGAGGCCCGCGAGGTTGACGTTGATCTGCTCGTCGTCACCTTCGCCCTGGCCCGTGACGTTGTCACCGGTGTGGACGATGGTCTGGTCCGGCGTCGCCTTGTTGTTGAAGAAGACGAAGTGGCCGTCGGAGTAGACCTTGCCGGCGGGGTTGACCGCGATCGCCGAGGCGTCGAGGTCGAAGTCGGTGCCGGTGGTGGTGCGGACGTCCCAGCCGAGGCCGACCGTGACGGCGGTCAGGCCCGGGGCCTCCTTGGTGAGCGAGACGTTGCCGCCCTTGGACAGGCTTACAGCCATGGGAAGTCCCTTTCCTCGTCGTGTGCGGGCTTCGTGCCATCACGAAAGCTACCGTCACCCGTCCTAACGCAGACAAGAGACCACGAGGTTCCTGCTCGCTTTACTTTCTTTGCCGAACTTCTGGCCGAACGCTCGCAAAACAAGGTGACGAACGGGCCGCGGGCCGGGGAACATGGGTGTCATGTCCGGGCCCTATGTCATCCGCGGTTCGGTCTCCCTGCCGGAGGCCGAACTCATGTGGCGTTTCTCGCGGTCCTCCGGGCCCGGCGGGCAGCACGTCAACACCAGCGATTCCCAGGTGGAGCTCCGCTTCGACCTCGCGGCGACCGATTCCCTGCCCGAGGTGTGGAAGGCCCGGGCCCTGGATCGGCTGGCGAGCCGTCTGGTCGGCGGTGTCGTGTCCGTGCGCGCCTCGGAGCACCGCTCCCAGTGGCGCAACCGCGAGACGGCCGCCGTGCGGCTCGCCGCGCTCCTGGCGGAGGCGACGGCGCCGCCTCCCAAGCCACGTCTCAAGAAGAAGATCCCGCGTGGCATCAACGAGCGGCGCCTGCGTGAGAAGAAGCAGCGCGGCGACACGAAGCGCGGACGCTCCGGCCGCGACTGGTAGGCGGGCCGAGGGCAGGCAGGGCGTGCGTGCCGGTCAGCTCAGCCGGCGGTAGCGGCCCTTGAAGTACGTCAGCGGCTCGGCGTCCGCGCTCGGCAGGGACGCGGTGAGCACCCGCCCGATCACCAGGGTGTGGTCGCCGGCGACGACGCTCTGCTCCGTGCGGCACTCCAGGGTGGCCAGTGCTCCGGCGATCAGGGGTGCTCGCGTGATCTCGCCCCGTATGTAGGAGAGGTCCTCGAACAGCAGGCGGTCGCTGATCCTGCCCTTCATGGCGAACCGTCCCGCGATCTGCCGCTGGCTCTCCGCCAGCACCGAAACCGACCACAGCGGCTGCTCGGCCAGCAGGTCGTCCATCCGTGAGTCGTTGCGCAGGCTCACCATGACCAGCGGCGGGTCCAGCGAGACCGACATGAAGGCGGTCGCCGTCATCCCGACGTCCTCGCCCCGGCCGTGCTCGTCGAGCGGCGGCTCCTGGGCGGTGATCAGCACCACGCCCGCGGCCAGACGGGACAGGGCGGCGCGGAATTCGTCGTTGCTCACCCCCTCAGCATGGGGGACGGCTTCGGGGCGCGGGGCGGGGGGAGTCTTCTGCAGCACACCGGGCACGCTAGTGCCGCGGGACGCGGCGTCGCATCGGGCCAGGGGACCAGCCGGGTCCTAGGACTCCGGAACCATGTGCACCGATTTGCGTTCGGTAAACAACAGCAGCCCCTGGAGGTGCCTGGAGCGGCCTTTACCATCTGTTGTGACTTGAGTCACAGAGAGCAATATTTGTTGACCCTGTGTACCGGGTGCACAGCTCACTGTGATTCAGTGGCCGTGACACTGCAACAAGTACGTCGATATGAAACCTGGAGTTGCTGTCGAGGTCTCAGGGAGTGCGAGCAATGGAGGCCGAGTCGGAGCCGTACGTCCGTCTTGCGACCATGCGGCAGTTGCACCAGGCCGTCGCTGATCTCAACACGGCGCGGAGCCTGGCGGACACGCTGCAGTCCGTGGCCGACGGCATCGTCGGCGGTCTCGGTTACGAGCTGGGCTGCGTCAACCTCGTCCGCCCCGACGGTGATCTCGTCGTCGCCGCGTTCGCCGGCAACAGTGCCGCTGAATCCCTGATCACCGGCCGTGTCGGCTCCCGTGAGTCCTGGGAGCGCAGGCTGTCGATGGGCGAGGCCTGGGACGAGCTCCGGTTCATACCCCACACCGAGGGCTGGGTGCTCCTCGACGACGACGTACCGCAGTGGCACACCGAGGGGCCGGAGCCCCGCTTCGAGGACGAGTGGCACCCTCTGGACCGCCTCTACGCCCCCATGTACGCCTCCGGCGGAGGTCTGGACCTCCTGGGGGTCATCTCGGTCGACAGGCCACGCAACGGCCGCCGCCCCGGCGCCTGGGGCCGCGAGGCCCTCCAGATGTACGCCTCCCAGGCGGCCATTGCGATCAGTAACGCCCGCCTCCGAGCAAACATGCAGCGCGCCCTGGTCAGGCTCGAGCGCGAACAGCAGGCGCTGCGGGCCAGCGAGGAATCCTTCCGCCAGGCATTCGAGTACGCCCCCAGCGGCATGGCCATCGCCGAGATGGGCGGTGACCAGCACGGCAGGCTGCTGCGCACCAACGACGCGCTCTGCCGGCTCCTGGGACGCCCGGCCTCCGTCCTGCGCCGCTACTCCTTCGCGGACCTCGTCCACCCCGAGGACATCGGCACCCTGCTCCGCACGTCCGCCGAGGGAGGGCGGGCGGAACTGCGGCTCGGGCGCAGGGACGGCACGTATCTCTGGGTCTCGCTGCGCAACTCGGTCGTCGCCGACACCACCGACGGGCCGCGTTTCCTGCTCACCCACGTCGAGGACATCGAGGAGCGCAAGCGCAACGAGCTGAATCTCGCGCACCGCGCCTCGCACGACGCGCTCACCGGCCTTCCCAACAGCGCCGAGCTGCGCTCCCGGCTCAGCGCGCGGCTGTGTGAGAGGCCTCACTCGGTCACCTCCTCCGCGATCGAGGCGCTGGACGCGGCTTACGGCGACGTCGAGAGCTCGGCGCACGGCTACCGGGCGGACGGCTACGAGGCGGAGGTCGCGCCGGGCACCGGCCCCTACGACCACCATGTGCACAGCGTGGCGCCCGACCCGGAGCGCGACGACGGGACCAAGGGGCTCGCGGTGCTCTTCTGCGACCTCGACGGCTTCAAGTCAATCAACGACCGGTTCGGGCACCACGCGGGTGACGCGGTTCTCATCGAGGTCGCCAGGCGGCTCACGACCTGCGTACGGGACGGTGACACCGTCGCGCGGCTCGGGGGTGACGAATTCGTCGTCCTCGCGGACGGTCTCGGTGCGGCAGATGCCGCGGATCTGGCCGTACGCTTGCGTAACGCCATTATTCCGCCCATCCGGGTGGACGGCCGGGCAGTCAGGGTCGGGGCGAGTTTCGGTATCGGCTGGGCCGAGTGCGGGATGACCGAGGAAGAGGTCCTGCACTCCGCCGACCAGCGGATGTATGTGGAAAAGCGGTCCCGATCGAAGGTTCACCGCAGAGCCGGCTGACGTTTACGCCCTGGCTGTCCCCGTACACCGCCCGGTTTTCCGGGGGACCGAGGGCAATTCGACGCGTGCTCCGTTCGGGGTAGGCTCGGCCGGTCGGCGACGGCTGGCGACATGGTGAGGAGTGACCCAGGGATGACGGCCGGAAACAACGGCGAGAGCAAGCCCGAGGACGACGATCCGTTCGGCTATCTGTACGCGGACGGGCAGGCGGCGGGCGCACAGCCGCCCGGGCAGGGTGGTTACGGCTACCCCGGTCCGGTCGCGCAGCCCGGCGTGCCCAGAACGTCGTACAACCAGGTGCGGACGGTCGGCGAGCGCCAGTACGGGCAGGTCCCGCCGCAGCAGGCGTACGGCCAGCAGCCCCCGCCGCAGTACGGCCAGCAGTCCCAGCAGTACGGCCGGCCGAACCCGCAATACGCGGCGCCGGAGACCTACCCCGGCGGCGCGCCCACCGCGCAGTCCGGGTCCGTGCCGCACGGTGGCGGCAGGAACGGCGGTCCCGGCCGTGGCGGCCCCAACACGAAGGCGCTGCTGATCGCGGCCGTCGCCGTGGTGGCAGTGGTGCTCATCGGCATCGGTGCCGCGCTGATGACGGGCGACGACAGCGACACCAAGAAGGACCAGGCCGGTTCGTCGGAGGGCCCGGCCGACGAGGTCCAGGAGTCCCCGAAGCCGGAGAAGTCCACGAAGGCGTCAGACGAGCCCGTCGATCTGCCCGAGCAGGACGCGGCGACGCTGACGCTCGGCGGCACGGCCTCGCTGGACAGCACCGTCAAGGGCGCCAAGAGCGCCAACGGCCAGTACATCAGCCTCAACGAGGTCGGCCGTTCGGCCACCTGGACGGTCGATGTGCCGGAGAGCGGCCCGTACACGCTGTATGTGACGTACGGCGTACCGGGCAAGGACGCCAAGACGTCCCTCACGGTCAACGACGAGGACCCCCGCTCCATCAACATGAAGAACTTCGCGCAGGCCCCGGAGGGTGACCTGGAGAAGGGCTGGACGAACACGTACGCGTACGTCCAGCTCAAGAAGGGCTCGAACAAGCTGATGCTGTCGTGCAACGAGGGCGACTCGTGCGACGCGAACCTCGACCAGCTCTCGCTGAAGTCGGGTCACGTCAAGGGCTAGCCCGCAGCTGCAGGAATTCAGCACCACCGTCGTCCCGGCATCGCCCAGCGAGCCGGGACGCGGTGTTTCCGGGGCCGCTCAGGCGGCGGGCGTGTGCTGTTCGACGGCGACGCGGGGCAGCAGGTCCTCGTAGTCGGCGCGGTCGAACTCACCGGCGGCCGGGGCCAGTACGGTCGCCGTCGACAGGGCCACCGCGCGGGCCAGCCGGTCCTTCCAGCCCAGCCCTTCGGCGAGGGCGGACAGCAGTCCGGCCACTGCGGAGTCGCCCGCGCCCGTCGGGTTGCCCCGCACGGCTGACGGCGGTGCGGCCCGCCAGATGCCGTCGGGGGTGACGGCGAGGAGCCCGTCCGGGCCGAGTGACGTGACGACGCTGCGCGCGCCCCGCCGGCGGGCGTCGCGGGTGGCGCGCAGGGGTTCGCGGGCGCCGGTGAGCTGGGCGAGCTCGTCGGCGTTCGGCTTGACGAGGTCGGGCCGTGCGGCGATGCCGCGGCGCAGGGGTTCGCCGCCGGTGTCCAGGAGCACGGGTACGCCGGCGGAGCGGGCGAGCCGTATGAGTTCCGCGTAGGCGCCGACGTGGACGCCGGGAGGCAGGCTGCCGCAGAGGGCGACGGCCTCGGCTCCGGGGAGCAGTTCCCCGAACGTCCCGAGGAAGGCCGCCCATTCGTGGGCGCCGATGTGCGGACCCGGCTCGTTGAGCTGGGTGGTGTCGCCGCTGGAGCGGTCGACGACGGCGAGGGTGCGCCGGGTGTTCCCCGCGACGGTGACGAGTGCGTCGGTGGGGCGGTGGGGGAGCGCGCCGAGGAGTTCGCGCAGGACGGCTCCGGTGGCGCCGCCCGCGAAGCCGGTGACGACGGTGTCGTGGCCGAGGACGGAGAGCACCCGGGCCACGTTGACGCCCTTGCCGCCGGGGCGTTCGGTCACCTCTTGGACGCGGTGGCTGGTGTGCGGGACGAGGGCGGGGACGGCGTACGTCAGGTCGAGTGCCGTGTTCAGCGTGACGGTCAGTATCACTACCGGCCCCCGGTTCCTTGGTAGTCCGTTCCCGCGCGCCGTCTCCCCGCGGCGCCGTCCTCGGTGATCATGTCAAAGAGGCGACGGCCGTCCCAGGTCTCCGGGACAACCGCCGTCTCTTCGTTACGTGTTCAACCGGCCGTCGACCGGGGCGGGCCGTCACCCGATAGGGGGCTCCACGATCCACTCGCCCCGGCGCATGACGCCCTTGAGCGTGAAGTCCGAGTCCAGGACCACCAGGTCGGCGTCCTTGCCCGGGTCCAGCGAGCCGACCCTGTCGTACAGGCCGAGGAGCCGGGCCGGGTTGGCGGAGATGGACCGGACGACGTCCTCGACGGGGATTCTGTCGATCGTCACGGCCCTGCGGAACGCGGTGTCCAGCGTGAGGGTGGAGCCCGCGATCGAGCCACCCTCGACCAGGCGTGCGACCCCGTCCCTGACCTCGACGGCGAGCGGGCCGAGCTCGTAGTGGCCGTCGCCGGCACCGGCCGCGTCCATGGCGTCGGTGATGAGGGCGACCCGGTCGGCGCCCGCGTGGTGGTAGGCGAGCTCCAGGGCGGCGGGGTGCAGATGCGTGCCGTCGTTGATCAGCTCGACGGTGATCCGCTCGTCCTCCAGGAGTGCCGCGATCGGGCCCGGGGCGCGGTGGCCGATGGCGGGCATCGCGTTGTAGAGGTGCGTGGCGACGGTGGCGCCCGCGTCGATCGCCTCGACGGTCTGCTCGTACGTCGCGTCGGTGTGGCCGACGGCGGCGATCACGCCGTGCTCGGCGAGCAGCCGTACGGACTCGATGCCGCCCGGGAGTTCGGTGGCGAGGGTGACCATCTTGGCGCTGCCGCGGGCCGCGTCGAGCAGCTTGCGGACCTCGGCGGGGTCGGGGTCGCGGAGCAGTTCCTCGCTGTGGGCGCCCTTGCGGCACGGGGAGATGAAGGGGCCCTCGAAGTGGATTCCGGCGAGTTCGCCCTGCTCGACCAGCTCGGAGAGCATGCCGGCCTGGCGGGCCAGGAAGTCCATCTCGCCGGTGACGGTGGAGGCGACGACGGTCGTCGTGCCGTGTTCGCGGTGCGCCCGCGCCCCGGCCAGTACGTCTTCGGCGGTGCCGGTGGCGAAGGAGGCGCCGCCGCCGCCGTGGTTGTGGATGTCCACGAATCCGGGGACCACCCAGTAGCCCGAGAGGTCGACGGTCCGGGCGCCCTCCGACGTGCTGCCGGCGATCCGGGTGCCCTCGACGATCACCCGGCCGTTCTCGACGGTCCCGGTCGGAAGCACCACCCGGGCACCTGCGAGAACCGTGCTGTCTGCGCGTCCGGCCATCAGGCGGATACCTCCGTGGAGAGTAGATCCCAGGCGAGCAGCCCTGCGCCCAGGCATCCGGCGGTGTCCCCGAGGGCCGCCGGGACGATGTGAGGCAGCTTCTGGAACGTGACCCGTTCCTCGACAGCCGCACGCAGTGGTGTGAACAAGGTTTCCCCTGCCTCGGCAAGACCGCCACCGATGATGAGCGTGCGGGGGTCCAGCAGAGTGAGCGCGGTGACCAGTCCGGCGGCGAGCGCGTCGACGGCGTCCTGCCACACGCGCAGGGCCGCCGGGTCGCCCGAGGCCACGGCCTTCGCGCAGTCCGCGGCGTCCGCGTCGGGGTCGCCGGAGGCCGCGGCCCAGGCCCTGGAGACGGCGGCGGCCGAGGCGAGTGTCTCCAGGCAGCCGCGCTGTCCGCAGCCGCAGTCCGGGCCGTCCGGCCGGACCACGACGTGGCCGATCTCGCCCGCGTAGCCGTGGGCGCCCGCCTCGATGGTGCCGTCGATGCCGATGGCGCCGGCGATCCCGGTGCCCAGCGGCACGAACAGGAAGCGGTCCGCGTCCCGGCCGGCGCCGATCCGTCCTTCGGCGAGGCCACCGGTCCGGACGTCGTGGCCGAGCGCGACGGGTATGCCGCCGAGCCGTTCGCCGATCAGCTTCCGCAGGGGTACGTCGCTCCAGCCCAGATTGGCGGCGTAGACGGCGATGCCGCGTTCCGCGTCGACGATGCCGGGCACGGCGACCCCCGCGGCGACGGCGCCTTCGCCGAGGTGCTCCTCGCCGTACGCGTGGAGATCCGTGGCGAAGCCCAGGATCGTCTCCACGACGGCTTCGGCGCCGCGGTCCCTGCCTGTGGCCCGGCGCGCCTCGTGGAGGAGGGTGCCGTCGGCCCCGACCAGAGCGGCCTTCATTCCTGTGCCGCCCACATCGAGGGCGATGACGTGTCTCACGGAAGACAGTTTCGCCCGACGACCCCTAAAAGGTCTAGTCCACTATCGCAGTTTGTTGAGCACCCATACAAAACGGTCCTGCTAGATTGCCGATTCGCTACACCGGTGGTGTAGACCTCCGCGCGGAGGTGAGGCAGGATCGCGGGTTCGTCGCCGGAGCGGTGACGTCCGCGTCGATCGATGTAGGGATGGACAGGGCTGTGCAGCGGCGCTTTGTGGGTCTGACCGCGGTAGTGGCCGCACTCGGTATGACGGCAGCGCTGTCGGGGTGCGGTTCGGACACGGGCGGCGGCGACGTCACTCTGCGGCTGGTCGCCGCCGACTACGGCACCGGTGCGGAGAACAGCTCCCAGAAGTACTGGGACGACGTCGCCGGGAAGTTCGAGAAGGACAACCCCGGCATCAAGGTCGAGGTCAGCGTCTACTCCTGGAAGGACGTCGACCGCGAGGTCGCGGAGATGGTGAAGGCCGGCAAGGCCCCCGACATCGCGCAGATCGGGGCGTACGCCGACTACGCCGACGCGGGCAAGCTCTACACCGCGGACGAGATGATCGCCATCCGCACCGCGTCCAACTTCCTGCCCTCGCTCACCGACGCCGGCCAGGCGGACGGCAATCTGTACGGCCTCCCGTTCGTGGCCAGCACCCGGCTCCTCTTCTACAACAAGGGCCTGTTCGCCAAGGCGGGCCTCGGGGCCCCGCAGACCTGGGACGACATCCGGCGTGACGCCACCGCGCTCGAGAAGAGCGGTGTGACCTACCCCTTCGCCCTGCCGCTCGGCCAGGAGGAGTCCCAGGCCGAGACCCTGATGTGGCTGCTCAGCGGGGGCGGCGGTTACACGGACGAGGTCGGCAACTACGCCATCGACTCCCCGGTCAACATAGCGACCTTCAAGTGGCTGAAGGACAACCTCGTCGGCAAGGGTCTCACCGGTCCCGTGGCCCCTGGAGAGCTCGACCGGGCGAAGGCCTTCGACGCGTTCACCAAGGGCGAGGTGGGCATGCTCAACGGCCACCCGACCCTGATGCAGGAGGCGGAGAAGAAGGGCGTCGAGGTCGGCATGGTCCCGCTGCCCGGGATCGAAGGGCCGACCAAGGGCTCGATGGGCGTGGCCGACTGGATGATGGGCTTCAAGCAGAACGGCCACCGGGCGGAGATAGGCAAGTTCCTCGACTTCGCCTACAACGACGACAACGTGCTGGCCTTCGCCGACCAGTACGACCTGCTGCCCGTGACCAGCAGTGCGTCCGCCGCGATGGAGGCCGACAGCAAGCACAAGTCGCTGCACGAATTCCTGTCGGCGCTGCCGAACTCGCAGCTGTACCCGTTCGGCAAGACGTCGTGGGCGCAGGCCAGCGAGACGATCAAGGAGAAGATCGGCTCCGCGGTCGAGCCCGGCGGGAACCCGGAGAGTGTCCTCGTGGAGATCGCGACCCAGGCCCGGCAGGCGGAGAGCGCGGAGTAGGGCCGGTCGTGGCGGCAGACACTGGGTAGGTTGGTTGATATGACCGCAGACCCCGCCGACCCGCTCCCCGACCAGCAACGCGCGGTGCTGGCCCTGGAGCGGCGCTCCTGGCCGGGGCCCGGCGCGAAGGAACGGGCGATCCGGGAAGAGCTGGGCATCTCCCCGGTCCGCTACTACCAGCTGCTCAACGCGCTCCTCGACGACCGCCGCGCGCTGGAGGAGGACCCGGTCACGGTGAACCGCCTGCGCCGGGTCAGGGACGCGAGGCGCGGCCGCCGCTGAGCCGTGCGGCGGGCATCGGCCCCGGGGCGGGAAGCCGCGCGGCGGGGCGGTCCGCCCGCTACGCTCACCCGCATGGGCAACCCGGCACACCCCCTCCCGACCCCGTCCACCCAGGCCGGCCGCGAAGGCCTCGCCGCACTCCTCGCCCGCCCCGCCCGCGCTGTCGTCGCGCTGGATTTCGACGGCACGCTCGCCGACATCGTCCCGGACCCGGAGCAGTCCCGCGCCCACCCCGGCGTCGTCCCGGCCCTCTCCGCGCTCGCCCCCCAGGTCGCCGCCGTCGCCGTGATCACCGGGCGTCCGGCAGACACCGCCGTGCGGTACGGCGGCTTCGCCGGAGCGGCGGGCCTCGACCACCTCGTCGTCCTCGGGCACTACGGAGCCGAACGCTGGGACGCCGTCTCCGCCGCCGTCCACGCCTCCGACCCGGACCCCGGTGTGGAAGCCGTCCGGGCGGAGCTCCCCGCCGTGCTGGAGGAGGCCGGTGCCGACAGCGGCACCTGGATCGAGGAGAAGGGCCGCGCGGTCGCCGTGCACACGCGCCGGGCCGCCGATCCGCAGGCCGCATTCGAGGCCCTGCGCGCCCCGCTGGGCAGCCTCGCCGCCCGCCACGGCCTGATCGTCGAACCGGGCCGCCTGGTGCTGGAGTTGCGGCCGCCCGGCATGGACAAGGGGGTGGCGCTGGAGGAGTACGTGAAGGAGGTCGGCGCCGAGACGGTGCTGTACGCCGGCGACGACCTCGGCGACCTCGCCGCGTACGCCGCCGTGGAGAAGCTCCGCACCCGGGGAACCGCCGGCCTGCTGGTCTGCAGCGGCACCGAGGTCCCCGAACTGGCCGAGCGGGCGGACCTGTTGCTTTCTGGCCCGGCGGCGGTGGCGGACCTGCTCGGAACGCTCGCGCGACAGCTGGCCGACGCCGGGCGGTGAGGCGAAGGGAGAGGCCTCCGACCC
>NZ_JBHWZS010000207.1:0-15144 GCF_042728155.1 Streptomyces sp. NPDC060209 | reverse complement strand
CGTCGTATCTCTCCCGCAGGCGTCCCGCGCCCGCTCTCTCCCGCAGGCGTCCCGCGCCCGCTCTCTCCCGCAGGCGTCCCGCGCCCGCTCTCTCCCGCAGGCGTCCCGCGCCCGCTCTCACCCGCAGGCGTCCCGCGCCCGCTCTCACTCCCCGGGTGTGTCCTCGTACCCGGCGAGCGCCCGCTCCGCCGCCCCGGCCGGCACCGGGTCCGCGGCCCGGGCCAGCTCCCGCAGCAGCGGAACGGCCCGTTCGGCGAACGGCCTGCCGCCGGTACCGAATCCGAGCCGCGCCAGCACATCCACTCCGAACGTCTGCCGCAGCGGATCCTCGCCCGCCGTCCAGGCGGCCGCCGCCTGGAACGTCTCCTCGTCGCCTCGCAGCCACAGCGTCCCGACCGCCACCAGCCAGTTGTCCAGCCCGGGGTCCCCGCCCCGCAGCGCCCGGACGGCCAGCTCCTCGAACGGTGCCCGCAGGCCCAGCTCGTTCTCCAGGAGCGTCGCGATCGCCCCGTGGCCCGTCTGCAGGTCCTGGCCCGCGAACGGCTCCCCGTCCCGCAGCAGTTCGACCGAGACGGTCACCCCGCCGTCCACCGGCGCGCGGCGCACCGCGATCTCGTGGTCCCCGTCCCCGTACAAGCGCCGCAGCGCGTCACGCAGCTCCTGCTCGACGTCCAGAGCGAGCATGCGCCTGGCCTCCTCCAGCGCGGGGGACAGGCCGCCCGCGCCGTGCCGGAGCAGGGTCCGCACGGTGTGCACCGAGCCCCGCCGGGCCGCCACCACCAGCGGGGCCTCGCCCTGCGGGCCGGGCAGATCCGGGTCCGCGCCGTGGGCGAGGAGGATCTCCGCGACGCGCGCATGGCCGAGGCCCGCCGCCCAGCGCAGCGCGGTGAAGCCGAACTCCTCGCTGAGATCGGGCTCGGCCCCGGCGGACAGCAGCGCCCCGACGACCTCCGCATGGCCACCGCACGCCGCACCGCACAGCGGCTGATCGCCCGCCTCCGGGCCGCTCGCCCGGTTCGGGTCCGCGCCCGCGGCCAGGAGCAGCCGGACCGCGCCGGGCAGGTCCTGCACGGCGGCCAGATACAGCGCGGTCGTCCCCTCCTCGTCGCTCGACTCGGCGGACGCGCCCGCACGGAGCGCCTGTACGACGGCGTTCTCGTCGTCGTACAGCGCCTCGAAGAGGCTCCTCGCGCCCCCGGCCGGACCATTTGTCATACACCGACCCTACGACCACCCCGGCAGGGGACGGTTTGTCAGGTGTCGCACTCCAGGACCGTCCGGCACAGCCCGCACCTGGCCCGGGTCCGGCCCCGGACCGGGACCCGGACGCGCTGGTGGCAGGTGGGACAGGAGAAGGAGACCCGCAGCCCGTCCGCTCCGCCCTCGAAGGCGTACGGAACGGACGGGTCGGGGGCGGTGCCCGGGTGGTCCCCGGCGTAACGGCGGTCCTTCGCGTAACGGCGCCTGCCCGCCCACCCCGCGGCCGTCAGCGGCGGCCGCTGCAGGTCGCGCATGGCCTCGGCCCGGCCCTTGGTGTACGCCGTGTAGGCCTGAGGGCTGGTGAACCACACGGACGGGTCCTCACCGAAGGCCAGCGCGCGCTTGGCGAGTACGTACCCGAACTCCTCGGGCGTGAGATAGCCGAGCTTCTGGCTGGAGACGGCGTCCTGACGGAAGGCGTCCAGCAGGAGCCAGCCCGCGCCGAGGTAGGCAGTCACCGTGTCCGTGAGGATCTCGTTGTCGCGGGTGCCGGGGAGCTCCAGTCCCAGCCGGTGCAGCAGCACATGGGTGATCTCGTGCGCCAGCGCGGCCCCGATGTCCCTGCGGTGCGTACGGAAACGGTCGTTGAGCTCGATGAAGTACTCGGGACCGGCGGTGAGTTCGACGCTCGCGGCATGTTGCATCCGCCGGAAGCCGACGACGATACGGGCCTGCGGCAGCCGCAGGTGCTGGACCAGTGCGCCGGCCACCCGCTGGGCGCCGAGATACAGATCGTCCACGTCGGAGAAGGCGGCGTCGGCCGGGGCGAGGCTCGTGGCGTAGGCGAGCACACCGTCGGGGGAGACCCGACGGTAGAGCGCGGTGATCGCGGACCGGACCGCGTCGAGATGCGGGAACCCATGGACGACCGGACCGCCGCCGCTGCCGTTACTGCCGTCGCTCACGACCGAACCCCCATCAATGGCGCTCAACGGACCTTCACTCTAGGCCGGTCCGAGAGAAACCGGCCGATCGGTGGACAGCGATCTTGGCCGGAAACCCTGCCTTGTGACAGCGGTGATCGCTTCCCGATAATCGGATCGTTCTTGTCGAGGGCATGCCGAGAATTGGTCGGCGTGCGCCCCTGACCAGGACACGCACGCCCGCACGCCTGCAGCAACACCCCCACCCGGACCCCCCACACGAAAGCAGGCCAGCCCGTGAAGCAGCTTCTGCGCACCCTCAAGAGATGCTCCGTCATAGCCGCCGTGGCCCTCGCCACCCTCAGCCTCCAGCCCTCGAACGCCTCCGCCGCCCCCGCACCCGTCGTCGGCGGCACCCGCGCCGCCCAGGGCGAATTCCCCTTCATGGTCCGGCTCTCCATGGGCTGCGGCGGCGCCCTCTACAGCCAGACCATCGTGCTCACCGCCGCCCACTGCGTCAGCGGATCCGGCAACAACACCTCCATCACCGCCACCGCCGGAGTCGTCGACCTCCAGTCCTCCTCCGCCGTCAAGGTCCGCTCCACCAAGGTCCTCCAGGCACCCGGCTACAACGGCGTCGGCAAGGACTGGGCGCTGATCAAGCTCGCCCAGCCCATCAACCAGCCCACCCTGAAGATCGCCACCACCACCGCCTACGACAGCGGCACCTTCACCGTCGCCGGCTGGGGCGCCGCAACCGAGGGCGGCGGGCAGCAGCGCTACCTCCTCAAGGCCAACGTCCCCTTCGTCTCCGACGCCACCTGCCAGCAGGCCTACGGCAGCGACCTCGTACCGAGCCAGGAGATCTGCGCCGGATACGTCAGCACCGGCGGCGTGGACACCTGCCAGGGAGACTCCGGCGGCCCCATGTTCCGCAAGGACAACGCCGGAGCCTGGACCCAGGTAGGCATCGTCAGCTGGGGCGAAGGCTGCGCACAGCCCGGCTACCCCGGCGTGTACACCCAGGTGTCGACCTTCGCCTCCGCCATAGCCTCGGCCGCCTCGACCCTCTGATCCGGCTCACCCGCCGCACTCCCGGGGGCACCCGTCCTGACGGGCGCCCCCGGACCCGGCCCCACGGACGGCTCCCCCGTGCGGAGGACAGGGGCAGGACGACCGTCCGGCACCCCGCCGTCGGTCACCCCACGACCGGTGCGTCTAAGCTCGCTGACCATGACCACGAGCGACATCGACGAGTACGTCACCGCCGAACTGAACCGGCTGCGCGAGAGCATCGACAACATCGATGCCGCAGTCGTCCACATGCTCGCCGAGCGTTTCAAGGCCACCCAGCAGGTGGGCCACCTCAAGGCCGAGCACCACCTGCCGCCCGCCGACCCCGCCCGCGAGGCCCGCCAGATCGCCCGGCTGCGGCAGCTCGCCGAGAGCGCCAGGCTGGACCCCGCCTTCGCCGAGAAGCTGCTGAACTTCATCGTGGCCGAGGTCATCCGCCACCACGAGCGCATCGCCGAGGAATCCGCGGGCCCCGACGCCTGACACCACCGCCGGCCGCACGCGCACCCAGGCACGCACAGCCCGCCCGCGTGTTTCCGGCCTTGCGGGCCGGGCCGCACGGCACCCCGTTCACCCGGGGCCCGCACGCCGCGGCACCGCGTTCACCCGGGGCCCCCACGCCGCGGCACCCCGTTCACCCGGGGCCCCCACGCCGCGGCACCGCGTTCACCCGGGGCCCCCACGCCGCGGCACCCCGTTCACCCGGGGCCCCCACGCCGCCCCGGGCCCGCACGTCCCTGTCCCGTGCACCCCCGGCCCGCACGAGACGCTGCGCAGCTCCGGAAGGCCCCGCCGCCCGCCGTCAGCCCTGCGAGAACCCCACTGCACAGCCCCGGACCCGTACGGCAGCATGGGCGCCATGTCCGTACTGACGCGCAACGAAGCGCAGACCCGCGCCCAGCTCCTCGACGTACACCGGTACACGGTCGACCTCGACCTCACCACGGGTGAGGAGACCTTCGGCTCCCGGAGCGCCATCCGGTTCACCGCCCACACGGCCGGAGACACCTTCGTCGAGATCAAGCCGGAAACCCTGCGCTCCCTGAGCCTCGACGGACAACCCCTGGACCCCGAACGCCTCGACGGGAACCGCTACCCCCTGGACCGCCTCACCGCCGGTCCCCACGAACTCACCGTCGACGCCACCATGCGCTACTCCCGCACCGGCGAAGGCATGCACCGCTTCACCGACCCCGCCGACGGCGAAACCTACGTCTACACCCAGCTCTTCATGGAGGACGTCCAGCGCGTCTTCGCCGCCTTCGACCAGCCCGACCTCAAATCCGTGTTCGACCTCACCGTCACGGCACCCGCCGGCTGGACCGTCCTCGGCAACGGCACCACCACCCAGACCACCGAAGGCCGCTGGACCATCGCCCCCACCCCACCCATCTCCACCTACCTCGTCGCCGTCGCCGCGGGCCCCTGGCACTCCGTCACCACCACCCACGCCGGGCTCCCCTTCGGCATCCACTGCCGACGCTCCCTCGCCCCCCACCTCGACAGCGACGCCGACGAGATCCTCGACATCACCCGGGCCTGCTACGACCGCTACCACGAGAAGTTCGACGAGCCCTACCCCTTCGACTCCTACGACCAGGCCTTCGTCCCCGAATTCAACGCCGGCGCCATGGAGAACCCCGGACTCGTCACCTTCCGCGACGAATTCATCTACCGCTCCGCCGTCACCGACACCGAACGCCAGACCCGCGCCATGGTCATCGCCCACGAAATGGCCCACATGTGGTTCGGCGACCTCGTCACCCTCACCTGGTGGGACGACATCTGGCTCAACGAGTCCTTCGCCGAATACATGGGCTACCAGACCCTCACCGAAGCCACCCGCTTCACCGACACCTGGACCGACTTCGGCGTCGCCCGCAAGGGCTGGGGCTACGACGCCGACCAACGCCCCACCACCCACCCCGTCGCCCCCGACCCCGACGCAGTGCCCGACACCGCCTCCGCCCTCCTCAACTTCGACGGCATCTCCTACGCCAAGGGCGCCTCCGCACTCCGCCAACTCGTCGCCTGGCTCGGCGAAAAGGACTTCCTCGCCGGAATCAACACCCACTTCGCCCGGCACAAATTCGCCAACGCCACCCTCGCCGACTTCATCGACAACCTCGCAGGCGCCACCGACCGCGACGTCCACACCTGGGCCGACGCCTGGCTCCGCACCACCGGCATCGACACCCTCACCGCCCAGGCCGAAAACACCGGCCACAGCTGGAACCTCACCGTCGACCGCGCCGGAAGCCGCCCCCACCGCATCACCGTCGGCACCTACGACCACAGCCTCGACACCCAGACCGGCACCGACCAGCTCACCCTGCGGGACCGCTTCGAACTCGACATCCCCCAGAACGGCACACCCACCACCCAGCCCGGCCGCCGCCCCGACCTCGTCGTCCTCAACGACAACGACCTCACCTACGCCAAGATCCGCCTCGACCACGACTCCTGGAACACCGCACTCACCCACCTCTCCGGCATCCCCGACCCCCTCACCCGCGCCCTCATCTGGAACACCGCCCGCGACATGGTCCGCGACGGCGAACTCCACCCCACCGTCCACCTCACCGCGGCCCGCACCCACCTCCCCTACGAAACCGACCTCGCCCTCGTCCACGGCGTCCTCGGCTTCGCCGCCACCCAGATCGCCGACCGCTACCTCGCACCCCAGGACCGGCCCACCGCTCTGGCCACCCTCACCTCCCTCTGCCGCGACCTCCTGCGCCGCACCGAAGGACTCACCGCCAAGGACTGGGAACAGAGCCCCGACACCGCCACCCCCGGCAGCCCCGACCCCGGCCTCCGCCTCACCGCCGTACGCCACTTCATCGACGCCGCCACCCAGCCCGACGCCATCCAGGACTGGCTCCGCGAAGGAACCGTCCCCGGCGGACCCGAACTCGACCCCGAACTCCGCTGGCGCATCCTCACCCGCCTCGCCGTCCTCGGCGCCACCGACGAGACCGCCATCGCCCGCGAACTCGACAAGGACCCCAGCGCCACCGGCCAGGAAGGCGCCGCCCGCTGCCGAGCCGCCCTCCCCACCACCGAAGCCAAAGCAGCCGCCTGGCAGGCGATGTTCACCGACGACACCCTGTCCAACTACCTCTTCACCGCCACCGCCCAAGGCTTCTGGCAGCCCGAGCAGAGCGAACTCCTCCACCCCTACGTCGCCCGCTACTACCCGGACGCCATCGCACTCGCCGCACGCCGCGGCCCCGCCATCGCCGAAGCCGCCGGACGCCACGCCTTCCCCGCACACGCCGTCGACCCCGACAGCATCCACCTCGGCGACCAGGCCCTCGCCGACCCCGCGGTCACCCCCGCCCTGCGACGCAAACTCACCGACCAGCTCGACGACCTCCGCCGCGCCCTGGCCGTACGCAACGCCCAGTGACCCGGAGCGCCCCGCCGGACCCGTAAACAGCACCCACAGGCCCGGAGCACCCCGGCCGTACGCAACACCGACCGACCCCGGCGCACCAACCTGCCACCGTTCCCGGCGAACCGCCCACGCAACTGTGCCCGGCCCCTCACCGAAAGGGGCCGGGCACAGTCATGCGAACAACGAACGCTTATACCAGCCCCGCAGCCCCCGGCGCCGCCACACCGGGCCGCAGTACCCCTTTCGGGTTGAGATCGTTGGGCTCTTCGGCCGCCTCCTCCGCAATCCGGACAAGCTGGCAACACCGCCCCCGCGTACCCGAAGGACCACATCACCCATGCCCACCCCGCCCCTCGCCGGAGGCACCGCAGGCCCCGCCCACCTGCGCCCCCTCATCGACACCGTCCTCACCGCACTCCACGACGGTGCCACCCGCCGCAACGGCCCCCTCCCCGCCGGCGGCCCCGACACCGTCACACACCGCCTGCACCAAGCCACCGGCCCCCTCATCCCCGACCAGGGCACCGGCGCCCACCACGCCCTCCGCACCCTCGTCACCGCACTCGCCGAAGGCGCCGCCGACCCGGCACACCCCCACTGCGCCGCCCACCTCCACACCCCACCCCTCGCGCTCGCCGCAGCAGCCGACCTCGCCGCATCGGCCCTCAACCCCTCCATGGACTCCTGGGACCAGGCACCCGCCGCCTCCGCCCTCGAAACAGCCCTCACCACCGCACTCGCCGCCGAGATCTACCCCCACACCCCGAAACCCGACGCCCTCGTCACCACGGGCGGCACCGAAGCCAACCAGCTCGCACTCCTCCTCGCCCGCGAACGCCACGGCCCCGTACAAACCATCTGCGCCGCCAACGCCCACCACAGCATCACCCGCGCCGCCTGGCTCCTCGGCCTCCCCCGACCCGTCGTCATCCCCGCCCCCACAGGCGTCATGGACCTCGCCGCACTCCGCGACGCCCTCATCCGCAACGAAGGCCCCCTCCTCGTCGCCGCCACCGCAGGCACCACCGACACCGGCCAGATCGACCCCCTCACCGACATCGCCGACCTCACCACCACCCACGGCGCCGAACTCCACATCGACGCCGCATACGGCGGCCCCCTCCTCTTCAGCCCCACCCACCGCCACGCCCTCCGCAGCCTCCACCGCGCCCACAGCGTCACCCTCGACCTGCACAAACTCGGCTGGCAACCCGCATCAGCCGGCATCCTCGCCGTCCCCCACCACCACGACCTCGACGCCCTCCACCACCACGCCCCCTACCTCAACGCCGACGACGACACCGACGCGGGCATCCCCGACCTCCTCGGCCGCTCCCTGCGCACCACCCGCCGGCCCGACGCACTCAAGATCGCCGTCACCCTCCAGGCACTCGGCCGCGACGGACTCGCCGACCTCATCGACCGCACCATCACCGGCGCCCACCACCTCGCCGACCTCATCGACGAGAATCCCGCACTCGAGCTCTACGACCGCCCCACCATCAGCACCGTCCTCTTCCGCCCCACCCACGCCGACGACACCACCGTCGCCACCATCCGCCGCACCCTCCTCGACCGAGGACACGCCGTACTCGGCCGCGCCCGAACCGGCAACCGCCTCTGGCTCAAAGCCACCCTCCTCAACCCCCACACCACCCCCGACGACCTCCAACGCCTCCTCACTCTCGTCACCCACGCCCACACCGGCGCCACCAAGGAAGGCAGCACCCCCCGATGACCGACCGGACCACCCCCGAAGGCGACCGGACCCACGACCTCATCGGCATCGGCCTCGGCCCCTTCAACCTCTCCCTCGCCGCACTCGCCCACGGCCTCCCCACCACCCCCGGCAGCCACCCCCTCACCACCGCCTTCTACGAACAACGCCCCGCCTTCCACTGGCACCCCGGCCTCCTCATCGACGGCGCCACCCTCCAAGTCCCCTTCCTCGCCGACCTCACCACCCTCGCCGACCCCACCAGCCCCTGGACCTTCCTCAACTACCTCCGCGCCCGCGACCGCCTCTACCCCTTTTACTTCGCCGAGCAATTCCACATCCACCGCGCCGAATACGACGCCTACTGCCGCTGGGTCAGCGAACAACTCCCCACCATCCACTTCAACCACCAGGTCGACGCCGTCCGCTGGAACACCGACCGCTCCCACTTCGAAGTCGACTACACCCGACTCGACCCCGACGGCGAAGCCGAAGCACTCGGACGCACCCACACCCGCCACATCGCCCTCGGCGTCGGCACCGCACCCTTCATCCCCGAACCCCTACGCCCCCTGGCAGAAGCCCCCGGCGTCTCCGTCATCCACTCCGCCGACTACCTCCACCACCGCGAAGAACTCCTCCGGGCCGACCACATCACCGTCATCGGCTCCGGCCAGTCAGGCGCCGAGATCTTCCTCGACCTCCTCCGCGCCCGCCCCCGCGGCATCGAAAAGATCCACTGGCTCGCCCGCACCCAGGCCTTCGCACCCATGGAGTACTCAAAACTCGGCCTCGAACACTTCACCCCCGACTACACCCACTACTTCCACGCACTCCCCGAACACGTACGCGACACCCTCGTCCCCCAGCAATGGCAGCTCCACAAAGGCATCGACACCGACACCATCTCCGCCATCCACGACGAGCTCTACCGACGCACCCTCCACGGCGGCTGGCCCGACGCCACCCTCACCCCCGGCGTCAGCGTCCGCACCGCAGGCCGGCTCTCCGGCAGCGGCAACCGCATCGAACTCCACCTCGAACACACCCAACAAGCCACCCGAAGCCGCCTCACCACCGACGCCGTCGTCCTCGCCACCGGCTACCGGGAACGCCCCCTCGACACCCTCCTCACCGGCATCGCCCCCCACATCCGCCGCGACACCCAAGGACGCCCCCGCATCCACACCGACTTCCGCCTCGACCTCGACCCCGCCCTCACCGGCAACATCTACGTACAGAACGCCGAACGCCACACCCACGGAGTCGGCGCCCCCGACCTCGGACTCGCCGCCTGGCGCAGCGCCAGCATCCTCAACAACGTCACCGGCACCACCCCCTACCCCCTGCCGCAACGCACCGCCTTCACCACCTTCGGCCTCACCCCCCGCCCCGCCCCCGCCGTCCCCGGACAGGGCAGCTCACTCACCCCCCTCACCCAGGGCCACTGACAACACGAAGGCGGCCGCCCTCCCGCAGGAGAACGGCCGCCACACAACAACCGGCTGGAACACCGGCCGGCTGGAACACCGGCCGGCCAGAACACCGGCCGGCCAGAACACCGGCCGGCTAGAACACCGGCGCACCGTCCCGCGTCAGACGCCAGTCCACCGACGCGAACTCCGCCGGATCCACCGAGCCCTTCGCCTTCACCCACCCGATGATCGTGTTCCGGATCTCATCCGAATTCGCCCACAACTGCTTCGCACCCGGCACATGCGGGAAGTTACCCCCACCGCTCGCCCGATAGTTGTTCACCGCGAACACGAACTGCGCCGCCGGGTCCACCGCAGCGCCCTCGAACGACAACCCCACGATCCGCGAACCCACCGGCTTCGCGATATCGATGTCGTACGTCACACCCGACACCACGTCGTAGTTGTAATCCGGAATGTTCTCCGCATTCGTCAACTTCGACGTATCCACCGGCGCCCCCGCAGCCGTCTGCACGTAGTACTTCGCCGAATACTCCAGATAATCCTTCAGCTGCGCACCCGTCAGGAGCCGCGCCTCCAGCGTGTTCTCGAACGGATACAGCCCAGCCGCATCCTTGATCGTCACCTCACCCGCAGGAATCGCCGCCGTACGCGAGAAACACGCCGCCTGCGACAGCACCGGCAACGCCGCATACTCCCCACCGGCCAACGCGGTCCTCACCGTCTCCGCCTGCACCAGATTGATCAGATCGATGACCGGCTCGTCCTTCCACGGCGCATCCACCGTCGACATCGCCGCCACCGACGTACCGATCACCTGGTTCACATACGCCACGACCTTCGTGTGCTCGTCCCCGAGCATCGACGTGATCCGCGGGTCCTCCGGCACGGTGTTCGAGTTCAGCACCGAGGCGCCGACCTTCTCGACCACCCAGCGACCCTTCTCCCACACCAGATCGAAGTCGAACAGCGTCAGCCGCTGCCCCCACTTCAACGGCTCCGAAAGAACGACCTGCTTCCCCGTCTCCTTGTTCGTCACAAAATACTCAGGAATCTCCGAGTGCGCGTGACCCACCAGAATCGCGTCGATCCCCGGCACCTGCTCCGCCACCAGACCCGCCGCGTTCTCCACGTACGGCAACTGATCCCCGTACGACGACGTACCCGACGAACCCGAATGCGCCGAAACGACCACCACATCCGCACCCATCGAACGAAGCTTCGGCACCCACTTCGCCGCCTGCTCCTCAAGACCCGGGAACACCATCTTCCCGCCCACATTCGCCTTGTCCCAGATCGCGATACCAGGATTCGTCAACCCCAACACCGCCACCCGCACATCACGACCGAACGGGGTGCGCACCCGCTTGATCACATACGGAGCGAACGCCGGCCGCAACGTCTTCGCATCCAGCGCATTCGCACCCAGCAGCGGAAAATCACACTGCTCCTCGAACTTACGCAGCACCGGAATGCCGTAGTTGAACTCATGGTTGCCGAGAGCCGCAGCGTCATAACCGATCTTGTTCATCGCCTGCGCCATCGGATGCACCGGACCACGCTTCGCCGTGATCGGATCGATCTTCGCGTAGTAGTACGACAACTGGGTGCCCTGGATCGTGTCACCCGCATCGATCAGCAACGTGTTCCGGCGGCCCCGGTCCTCACGGATCTGATCCACCAGCGTCGAGATCTTCGCCAGACCGACGTCGTTGTGCGCCTTGTCGTCGAACTCCTTGTCCGTGAAGTAGTCCCAGTTGAAGACATTGCCGTGCAGGTCCGTCGTCCCCATCACCGTGAACGAGTACCGCTTCGGCGGACGCCCATGGCCACGCCCCTTCGACTCCGAGGCCGCCGCAGACCCCGCACCGACCCCTCCCGCCAGCGCCACACCCGCACCGGCGACAGCCGAACGGCCCAGAAACGTCCTACGGTTCAACGGCATCCTTGACTCCTCGTTCGAGCGAACAACGCGCGTAGATTCTGGCCCAGTCACCCCCACCCGCAACACCCCAACCAGGTTTCGATCTGATGACCGGCGACACCATCCGCACCCCCGCACGCACCCCACCACCCCGCCGGGCACCCCGCGAACGCTCATCGGAGCACCCCGCCGCACAATTCAACAGTTGGCAATAACCTTTTACCGAAAGGCCGTTGGACAGTCATGCAGAGACAATTACCTACCCACAGGTAAGGTCTAGGCTCGAACCATGCGCAGAGCAAAAATCGTTTGTACCCTGGGACCCGCAACCGACACATACGAGCAGATCAAGGCACTGGTCGAAGCGGGAATGGACATCGCCCGCCTCAACCTCAGCCACGGCACCTACGCCGAACACGAAGAGCGCTACCACCACGTACGCAAAGCATCCGAGGAAACCGGCCGCAGCGTAGGAATCCTCGCCGACCTTCAAGGCCCGAAGATCCGCCTCGGCCGCTTCGCCGAAGGCCCCGTACTCCTTGAACGCGGCGACGACTTCACCATCACCGTCGAACCCATGGAAGGCGACCGCACCACCTGCGGCACCACCTACGACGGCCTCGCCTCCGACGTCACCACCGGCGAACGCATCCTCATCGACGACGGCCGCGTCACCCTCGAAGTCACCGAAGTCGACGGACCCCGCGTCCACACCACCGTCATCGAAGGCGGCATGGTCTCCGACCACAAGGGACTCAACCTCCCCGGCGTCGCCGTCTCCGTCCCCGCCCTCTCCGAGAAAGACATCGAAGACCTCCGCTGGGCCCTGCGCACCGGCGCCGACGTCATCGCCCTCTCCTTCGTACGCACCGGACGCGACATCGACGACGTCCACCGCATCATGGACGAGGAGGACCGCCGCCTCCCCGTCATCGCCAAGGTCGAGAAGCCACAGGCCGTCGACAACATCGACGACATCGTCGCCGCCTTCGACGGCATCATGGTCGCCCGCGGCGACCTCGGCGTCGAAATGCCCCTGGAACAGGTCCCGATCGTCCAGAAGCGAGCCATCAAACTCGCCAAGCGCAATGCCAAGCCGGTCATCGTCGCCACCCAGATGCTCGAGTCGATGATCGACAACTCCCGCCCCACCCGGGCCGAGGCCTCCGACGTCGCCAACGCCGTCATCGACGGCACGGACGCGGTGATGCTCTCCGGCGAGACCAGCGTCGGCAAGTACCCCGTCGAGACCGTCCGCACCATGGCCCGCATCGTCGAGGCGGCCGAGGAGGACATCCTCGCCAAGGGCCTCCCGCCCCTCACCGACCGCAACAAGCCCCGCACCCAGGGCGGCGCGGTCGCCCGCGCGGCAGCCGAGATGGGCGACTTCCTCGGCGCGAAGTTCCTGGTGGCCTTCACCCAGAGCGGCGACACGGTCAAGCGCCTCTCCCGCTACCGCTCCCCGATCCCGCTCCTCGCCTTCACCCCGGACCAGGCCACCCGCGCGCAGCTGAACCTGACGTGGGGCGTCGAGACGTTCCTCGGCCCGCACGTGGACTCGACGGACGCGATGGTGGCGCAGGTGGACGAGGAGCTGCTGCGTATCGGGCGCTGCCAGAAGGGCGACATCGTGGTCATCACGGCGGGGTCCCCGCCCGGAGTGGCCGGCTCCACGAACCTGGTACGGGTGCACCACATCGGCGAGGACGACAGCCCGAAGTAACGGTCGTCAGTACTTCGGCCCGACGTGAGCGTCCATGAGCGCTACGGACGCCCGTCGGGCTACGGAGATGTTGAACGGATCGCTGCCACGGGCAAGGGTGGTCCACTCGACGCCCACGGCGGTGAGCGTGTCACTGAACAGCCTGCGGATGTCGTCGGACTTGTTGGTGAAGAAGTACCGGGGGTACTCGTAGCGCTTACGCTCCCCGCCGACGAGTCGACTGGTCCAGTTGATGACCCGGCAGCCGTCGGAGTGGATGAGGCCCCGGATGAATTCCCATGGGTGGGCGTCCACGATCTGCTGTTGCCATGCTTCGAGGGTGATCTTGCGCTGGTGCTTCTTTCCAGGCCCATGCTGAGGAAAGAAGCAGGGCCAGTGTTTGCTGAAGCTCGTGACGTACTGGCAGCCCTGACTCTGCACTCGGCAGACCTTGTTGACCGGTCGCGCGCGTTGTACAGCCTTGACACAGGCGTCGATGAGCCCCGGCCATGCGTCGGCGCACGCGATGCGCAGGGAGTAGACGCCCCGTTTGGCGGCACTGACGCAGCCGTCGCCGAGATAGAGGCCGAGCAGGTACGAGTATGCGGCGGGGTCGTCCGGGAGTCTCGGGGTGTCGCCGCACCGAGGACATTCGGCGCCCCGGTTGTGGCCGAGGGGCTCTATTCGTTTCAGCCAGGAACGGATTGCGGCTCGAGAGATTCCGGTCTGCTTGCTGACGGAATTCTGGCTGAAGCCCTGGGCTACCAGCGCCAAAGCGCGCTTGCGCGTATCGAGGTCGTACACAGTGGCGATCTTTGTTCGGTCGCACCGGCTGCGACTTGGGAAGCGCGGTTCTTCACACGTTCACGTGAAGTTTCGCCGTTCCGCTCAACCCTTGGAATCCAAGGAAAAGTGCCCCAGGTGGGATTCGAACCCACACTGTCCGCTGTTTGAGAGCGGCCTCTCTAACCAGTTGGAGTACTGGGGCCTTGGAAAGGAAGGACAACTCCTGCCCTGCGTAGTGTCACCATATCGTAGCTAGGTAGGCTCGTGGGAGCTGTACCTGCCCTGGAACAAGGAGCCCCCGTGACCACCCCCGAGTCGCCCCAGCCCGTAGACGCCGCCGACGACGACAAGTCGCACGTCCCGCCGCTGACGACCCGCGTCGTCATCGCCGAGGACGAGGCGCTCATCCGACTCGACCTCAAGGAGATGCTGGAGGAAGAGGGCTACTCGGTCGTCGGTGAGGCCGGGGATGGGCAGCAGGCCGTCGAGCTGGCGCGGGAGCACCGGCCGGACCTCGTCATCCTCGATGTGAAGATGCCGGTCCTCGACGGGATCTCCGCCGCCGAGAAGATCACCGAGGAGTCCATCGCCCCGGTCCTGATGCTGACGGCGTTCTCGCAGCGGGATCTGGTCGAGCGGGCCCGGGACGCCGGGGCGATGGCGTATCTGGTGAAGCCGTTCAGCAAGAGCGACGTGGTGCCGGCCATCGAGATGGCCGTGTCCCGGTTCGCGGAGCTGAAGGCGCTGGAGAACGAGATCGCGGATCTGTCGCAGCGGCTGGAGACCCGGAAGCTGGTGGACCGGGCGAAGAGCATTCTGCAGACGGATTACGGGCTCTCCGAGCCGGCGGCGTTCCGCTGGATCCAGAAGACGTCGATGGACCGTCGGATGTCGATGCAGCAGCTGGCGGAGGCCCTGATCGAGGACGCCGAGGAGAAGAAGAAGGCGGCCGAGTAGCCCCGTACGCGCATACGGAGAAGGG
>NZ_JBHWZS010000206.1:0-15309 GCF_042728155.1 Streptomyces sp. NPDC060209 | reverse complement strand
TGCCGGAGCATGCGGCCGCGGCCGCCTGAGTGTGCCTCGCCCCTACAACTCCTTGATGCGGATGTCGCGGTACGAGATCACGTCCGTGGTGCTGTGGACCTGGAGCCCGATGTAGCCGGAGGCGTACCGCCGGCCGTCGGTGCCCGGGTCGTCGCCACGCGGCGGCTCGAAGAGCTGACCGCCGTTGTTGTCGAACTCGTTCAGCAGGACACCGTTGCGGTAGACCGAGTAGTGCTGGTCCACCACCCGGATCTCGTAGTCGTTCCAGGTGCCCTTGGGAGTGACCCCGGCGCCGCCGAGGCCGACCCGGTCGAACCCGTAGAGGGAACCGGTCTTGTACATGTCGCCGTCGGGCCGGTCGTTGACCTGGATCTCATGGCCGTACTTGATGGCGACCCACTCCGGACGGGACTCCTCCGGATGGTCGTGGACGTTCGGGAAGCGGACGAACACTCCGCCGTTGGCGTTGCCGGCGCCCGGGGCGTCGTCCCGCCACTGGAGCTTCAGCGAGAAGTCCCCGTACTGCCGGGCCGGGAACCACAGCATCCCCATGCCGTCCACGGTGGTGGAGCTGGTGATCGAGCCGTCCTCGGTGTTGAGCCCGAACTTCCCGCCGCCGACCTGCTGCCACTTGGCGAGGGAGTCGGCGGTGCCGTCGAACAGCTTGCGGTAGCCCTCGTCCTGGCCCGGCTTGCCGATACCGGACTGCTTGGCAGCCTTGTAGATCTTCTTGTGCTCACGGGCGTCGACGACCCCGTCGGTGAGGAGCTTGTCCAGGACCTTGTCGACGTGCTTGAGGAACAGCGCGTGCGAGGACCAGTCCTTCTCGTCCTCGATGAGCTCGTTGATCGTGCAGCGGTTGCCGGTGAGCCGGTTGGGAACACCCGTGTCGACCGTGCCGACGATGACGGTGAGCCGTTCGTCGAACTCCGGGCAGTTGGGTGCCGGCACGCCACCGCTCTGCGCGACGGTGAACGAGGCCTGCTTCGCCTCGGAGGTGTTGCCCACCTTGTCCGTCGCCCGGTGGGCGAACGTGTGGTAGCCGACGCGGTCGACGATGACGGGGGAGGAGTAGGCCAGGTACGGGCCGCCGTCGAGGGAGTACTCGACCTTGTCCACGCCCGAGTCCGCGTCTGTCGCGGTGACCGTGGCCTTGGCGCTGGTGATGAACGCGCCGTCCGAGTTCTTGTCGCCCGACACCACTACGGAGGTCTCCGGCGGTGTCTTGTCCTGCGACGGCGGCTCGATCACGGTGAAGTCGACGGACTTCTCCGCCGCGACGTTGCCGGACTTGTCGGTGGCGCGGTAGCGGACGGTGTGCGCCCCGACCTCGTGCACCATCACGGGTGCGGTGTACGGCTGCCAGGCGCCGTCCGCCCCGACCGCGTACTCGATGGTGTTGACGCCGGACCCGGTGTCGGACGCGGTCACGGTGACCGTGGCCATGCCGAGGTAGGCGCCCGCGTCGTCCTTCTCGCCCGAGACGGTCGCCGAGGTCTCCGGCGGGGTCTCGTCGTCGGTCGGAGGCGCGGCGACCGCGAAGTCGACGGACTTCTCGGCTGCAGCGTTGCCGGCCTTGTCGGTGGCGCGGTAGCGGATCGTGTGCGTGCCCACCTCGTTCACCACGACGGGCGTGGTGTACGGCTGCCAGGCTCCGTCGGCCCCGACCGCGTACTCGACGGTGTCGACGCCTGAATCCGCGTCGGTGGCGGCGACGGTGACCGTCGCCTGGCCGATGTACGCGCCGTCGGCGTTCTTGTCACCGTCCACGGTCGCCGAGGTCTCGGGAGCGGTGGTGTCGTCGCCACCGCCGCCGTCCTCGGTCACCGTGAGGATGCCCTGCATCGACCCGTGGCCGGGGATCGTGCAGTGGTAGAAGTACCGGCCGGGCGTGAGGGTGACCTCGACGCTGTGCTTGCCGCCCTCGCTGTCACTGGGGTTGGCCAGGATGTTGACCGCGACGTCGTTGTTGAACTCCGGGTCGGACACGCTGAACGTCAGCGTGTGCGGCATGCCCGTCGTGTTGCCCGTGGCCGCGCTGTTCTCGAACACGATGGTCGCGGCGCCGGCCACCGCGGTCTTGGGTGCCGTCAGATAGTGGTCGATGGGGTCGCCGGCGGTCCAGTTGAGGACCTGGTCGGCGGCAGCCGCCGCCCGGTCGTCGTCGCGGCCGTACGCGGCGGTCGAAGCCAGCCCCAGGACCATCAGGAACGAGCCGAGAAGGGCGAGCCACCAGCGTGCGGGCCCGTACCGCCGTCGAGCGAGGAGCGAGGGGTGTCTCACTGCGCTGCCGCCTTCCTGGCCAGGTCTGCGGCGGCCGGGGTCGGACCGCCGCCCTTGTACGTCACGCGCCACAGCGCGGACTTGGAGTCGGAGGTGAAGAAGCCGCGTCCGTAGTCCAGGACGTAGAGCGAGCCGTCCGGGGCGAACTTCCAGTCCATGAGGTTGCGGATGCCGTCAGCACCGACCGGAATGATCTTCTTCAGGGACTCGGCGTGCGTGGGCAGGCCGCCCTTGCCGACCGTCTTCGGGTCGGTCAGCACGGCGTGACGCGGCTGGGTGTCGTCGTAGAAGTCACCGACGAACCACTTCCCGTCCCAGTACGAGGGCCACTTGGCCTCGCTCGTGCTCGCCGCGTCGTAGCGGTAGACCGGGCCGTTCATCGTGGCCTGACCGCCGCCCTTGAGCCACGGCAGCAGCTGCTTCTGGTCCTCCACCTTGTAGCTCGGGATGCCGTTCGCGTCACGCGGGTAGTCCACGCCGCCGCCCTGGGGCGAGTACCAGATGGTGTTGCCGGTCACCGGCGGCAGCTTCACCAGGCCGTCGTTGTTCGGCGACTCGTTCTTCGGGGCGTTGCAGTCGTACCAGCCGAGCGGCTTGGACGGGTCGGGCAGGTTGCGGTCCCGGTAGGGCTGCTTGTTGCCCATGCAGTACGGCCAGCCGTGGTTACCGGCCTTGGTGATCGCCGCGAAGGTGTCGTACTTCGCGGGACCCCAGGTCGTGCTCGGAGCACCTGCGTCGGGGCCGACCCAGCCCGCGTACAGGGTGTCGGTCGACTTGTCGATGGAGATGCGCGCCGGGTTGCGGACACCCATCACATAGATCTCGCCGCGGGTCTTGCCACCGCCCTCGTCCGGCTCCTTGCCGGTGAAGAGGTTGCCCTCGGGCAGGGTGTAGGTGCCGTCGTCCTCGGGGTGGATCCGCAGGATCTTGCCGTTGAGGTTGTTGGTGTTGCCCGCGGTGCGGCGGGCATCGGCGAACGACACGCCCTTGTAGTTCGGCTCCGGGTTGTTGCCCGAGTAACCGTCGCTGAAGCCGGAGGAGTTGTTGTCACCCGTGGCGATGTAGAGGTTGCCCTTCGAGTCCCAGGCCAGGCCGCCGCCCGCGTGGCAGCAGCTGTGGATCTGGACCGGCCAGTGCAGCAACACCTTCTCGGACGCCAGGTCCAGCTTGTTCGTGGCGTGGTCGAAGGTGAAGCGCGAGACCTGTCGCACCGCCATCTGCTTGTCGCGGTCGATCTTCGCGTGCGGGGTGTAGTGCAGATACACCCAGCCGTTGGTGGCGAAGTCCGGGTCCAGCTCGATCCCGAGCAGGCCCTCCTCGACCTTGACCAGCTCGTCGCCGCCGCCCTTGTTGCCGAAGACGCTCAGCTTGCCGGCGAGGGTGACCTTCTTGGTCGCGGGGTCGTACACATGGATCTCGCCCTCGCCCTTGCCGACGTTCGGGTCGTTCCAGTCGGTGACCACGGGCACGCTGCTGTCCGCGCCGCCGCGCCCGATGTAGAAGACCCGCCCGTCCTTGGCGGTGACCAGGCCGTGGGGCTCACCGATCTGGTCGTTCTTGCCGGGCTGGTTGGGCTGGGTGAGCCGCTCGGCCGTGTAGTTGGAGTCGATGGTGGCCTTGCAGTCGGCCTGCGAGATGCGGCTCGTCCAGGCCAGAGCGCCGCGCAGATGATCGCGGAAGTCGGTCTCGGCGAAGCTGGCGGCCGTACCGCCCATGGCGGTGTAGAAGGAGCGGCCGCCGTCGTAGTCACGGCACCAGGAGACCGGGTGGTCCCAGCCGTTGGCGCTCTTCCCCGGTGTGTAGGTCAGCTCGCGGACGCGGGCCACGGTGTGGACGTCGCCGGACGGGTTGTCCTTCCAGTTCAGCCACTTGTCCGGGCGCTTCCACTCCAGCGGGAGGTTCTTCGTCGCCGGGTGCTGCCGGTCGCCGATCTCCACGGTGGCGCGCTGGACGGCCGTCGGGCTGTCCGACGCGGGACGGGCTCCGACCAGACCCGTGAACCAGTCGGAATACGGTTCGGTGCGCGCCGCGTCATGGATGCCGAGGAAGCCGCCACCGGCCTCCATGTACGCCTCCAGGCCCGCCTCCTGCTCCGGGTCGAGCACGTCGCCGCCGCCGGTCAGGAAGACGACAGCGTTGTACTTGCCGAGCTTCTTGCCGTTGGTGAAGACCCCGGCGTCGTCCGTGGCGACGGTCTTGAAGCGCCCGGCCTCGGGGCCGCTGAGTCCGATCTTCTCGATGGCCGCGATGCCCGCGTCCACGGTCGGCGTTTCCTCGCCCGCCGAGGCGTGGAACACCAGCACCTTGACGTCGGTCCCGCCTGGCGGCGAAGGAAGGGACAACGTTGTCGCCATCCGCTCCTTCAGTCCTGGATCCGGATACGGGCTGGCGGTGGCCGCCTGGCCGCCGAGCAGGGACGCGGTCAGGGCTCCTGCCGCCACGGCCGCCGCGATACCGCGGCGCGATCTGGACCTGTGATGTGGTGTGCGCTGCATGTGGTCACCCACCCCTCTTGGTCACTTCTCCGGTCACTTCTTCGTCACCGCGCCTCTGTGGTCACTGCGACAGCGCACGAAGCTAGACCTCTTTTCGTGACTCGCCAATAGGTATGGCAGCAATCGAACGAACTTTGTCCTGAGTGTGGATAAACCAACGGCCCCCGGCTACCGTGTGGGCCGTCCAGGGGAACAGTGCGTCAGTTGCCGTATCGCAGTGGGGAGTTCGACATGGACCGAAGGACCTTCAACCGCCGGATGCTGGTGGGCGGCGGAGTGGCGGCGGCAACGGGCGTGACATCGATGTCACTCGGTGCGGTGCAGGCCACTTCCGCGGAGAACCCGGCGAAGACGGCCCCCGCGGGCGGTGCTGTCCGCCATCTCAAGCTGTACGCCGAGAAGCTGGCGGACGGTCAGCTCGGGTACGGCTTCGAGAAGGGCAAGGCGTCGATCCCCGGGCCGCTCATCGAGATCACCGAGGGCGACACGCTGCACATCGAGTTCGAGAACACCACCGACGTCGACGCCAGCCTCCACGTCCACGGCGTCGACTACGACATCGCGAGCGACGGCACCCGGATGAACCGCAGCCATGTCGAGCCCGGCGGCACCCGTACGTACACCTGGCGCACCCACGCCCCCGGCCGCCGCAAGGACGGCACCTGGCAGGCGGGCAGCGCCGGCTACTGGCACTACCACGACCACGTCGTCGGCACGGACCACGGCACGGGCGGCATCCGCAAGGGTCTGTACGGGCCACTCGTCGTGCGCCGCAAGGGAGACGTCCTGCCGGACAGGACGATCACGATCGTCTTCAACGACATGACGATCAACAACAAGGCGGCCCACGAGAGCCCGAACTTCGAGGCGACCGTGGGCGACCGGGTCGAGGTCGTGATGATCACGCACGGTGAGTACTACCACACGTTCCACATCCACGGGCACCGCTGGGCGGACAACAGGACGGGGCTGCTGACCGGCCCCGACGACCCCAGCCGCGTGGTCGACACGAAGATCTGCGGCCCCGCCGACTCCTTCGGTTTCCAGATCATCGCGGGCGAACACGTGGGGGCCGGCGCCTGGATGTACCACTGCCACGTCCAGAGCCACTCCGACATGGGGATGGCCGGACTGCTGCTCGTCGCCAAGGCGGACGGCACGGTCCCGGGGTACGACCCGCCGCACCACGCGGCAGGCGCGGCGGAGGCGCACGAGCACTGAGGTCAGGGAGCGGCGCCGGTGTCCGTCAGGAGGTCGGCGCCCTGCGCTCCGCCGGTGTCAGCAACAGCACCTCCAGGGCGCGCGCACAGGACCGGGCCTGCTCCAGGAACCAGTCGGTGCGTTCGGCCGTGATCACGGCCGGAGTGGCGCGGACGGCGAGCGCGAACCGCGCATGGCCGGCGCCGTCCAGCACGGGCACGGCCAGGGTGCGCACCCCGAGCGCCGACTCCCCATCGTTGAGCGCGTACGCATCGGCTCGTACACGCTGCAACTCGGCCTGCAACAGCGCCGGTTCCACGATCGTGCGCTCGGTGAACGCGTGCAGCGGGAGTGCGGCCGGACCGCTCTCGCCCGGCCGGGCCCAGGCCAGCAGCACCTTGCCCAGAGCCGTCGAGTGCAGTGGCCGGCGCAGACCCATCCGCGGTGTCACCGAACCGCCCGCGACGATCACGGCATGCGGGCCGCTGCGCAGGGCGAGGTCGGCCGTCGCGCCGGTGCGCTCGGCCAGGTCGGTCAACTCCGGTGCGGCCAGATGGAGCCCGCGCTGGTGGTACGAGAGCCGGCCGAGCTCCGTCACCGCGGGACCCAGCCGGTAGCGCGCGGTCCGTGCGTCCTGTTCCAGGAAGCCCGCGCCCAGGAGGGTGCGGGCCAGCCGGTGTGCCGTGGAGGCCGAGAGTTCGAGCCGCCGGGCGAGGTCGGCGGCGCTCAGGTCGGGGCCGTTGTCGTGGAAACAGTGCAGGACGTCCAGCGCGCGCTGGACCGCCTGCGCCCCGCCCGGAGTGCGCGCCGCCGCTGCCTCGCTCATGCCGGTCTCGCTCTCCGCTCGTGAGGTGGAAGGGACCATGATCTCCACATTACGGGAGTGGAGAGGCCCTCGAACCAGGCTGCGCAACACTCTGTTCACAGTCGATCCCACATTATGGGAGGCCAGTTGTGGGCGGGCGTGAGCCCGTGGCAGTCTGCAGTCCTCACCACCGGTGTACGGAAAGGAGCAGCGCCATGGCCCGCCTCAGCGCCACGTCCCCCGGCGGCTCCGCTCCGGTCACCCTCGCCCTCACGCTGCGCCGTCACATCGACCTGGCGCGCGTCTCCAGCGCAGCCTGTCGCTGAAGCTCCGTACCGCTCGCCTGCCGTTGAAGCTCCGTACCGCTCAGGCTCGCGCCCCCCGCTGACGCGCCCGGCCCCTGTCCCCGTGTCGCCCTCCGCCGCACGCGGACCGTGCCCCCGCGCCTCGCTCCGGGCGCGGCCTGCCCCTCTGCTTCGCCCACCCCTCCGGGAAGAGACCATGACGCATTCCGCCGTGCTGCCCAGCACCCTCTGGTTCACCCGCTGTCCCGTACCCACCGCGACGGGCATCGCCGCCGACCGGCACTGGCTCAGCGAGGAGTTCGCCCCCGACGGCATCACCGTGCGTTCCCTCCAGGACGCCGCCCCCGACGCGGACCGCGCCACCCACTACACCCACGCCCTGCCGGGCCTGTTCCGCGAAGGCGGCAACGTCCCCGCCCTCTGGGCCCGTTCGCGAGGAGAGGCGACCCGGCTGATCGGCCTCACCTGGATCGAGGAACGCCAGGTCGTGCTGGTCGCTCCCGGATCCGGGATCAGGGGCGCCCACGCCCTGCGCGGCCTGCGGCTCGCCGTGCCCTCGCACACCATCGCCATCGACTTCTGGCGGGCCATGGCGCTGCGCGGATTCGAGGGCGCGCTCGGCTCGGCCGGCCTCGCACTGGGGGACGCCGTACTCGTCGACGTACCCGCCGACGCGCACGAAGGGCAGTGGGCCGCCGAGCTCGACGCACTGCGACGCGGTGACGTCGACGCCGTGTACGTCAAGGGGGCGGTCGCCGTCGAGGCGGCCCGCCGGGCAGGAGCCGAGGTCGCCGTCGAACTCGACGAACTGCCCGACCGCCGGTTCCGCGTCAACAACGGAACGCCCCGCCCCATCACCGTCCACCAGCAGTTGCTGGACGACCACCCCGAGCTCGTCGACCGGTTCCTCGCCGTCCTGCTCCGGGCGGCCGACTGGGCCACCGGGCATCCCGCCGACGTCGACCGCATCCTGGGCGCCGAGACCGGGGCGGGCGCCGACGGGGTCGCCGGCGCCTATCGCCCCGGCACCCACCTGACCCTGCACCCCGACCTGTCGGCCGAGCGCCTCGCCCTGCTGGCCGAGCAGGAGGCCGCGCTGCGCGCCCACGGCTTCCTCCCCCAGCGTGTCGACGTCGCCGCCTGGGCCGACCCCGAGCCACTGAGCAGGGCCGCCGCCCGCGTGGGCCTCCAACCCGTCCCCTCTCCCTCCCGCGAACCCGAAGGACCGCTGTCAGCATGAACCAGCACCGATCAGTCCGTACGACGATCGCCCCCGCCCTCCTCACGGTCACCGCGATCCTCGCCCTCAGCGCCTGCGGTACCTCCGAGGCCGACAGCGGATCCGGCGCCACGAGCACCGTCACCGTACGCATTCCCGACCCCGGCAACTCCGGAGTCCTGGCCGTCGGCAAGAAGGACGGCAGCCTCGACAAGGCCCTCGGCAAGGTGGGTGCCGAGGTGGAGTGGACCGGAAGCGCCGGGCCCTTCGCCCCCGCCGCCCAGGCGATGAACGCGGACCAGCTCGACTTCGCCACCGGTTCCATCACCTCGGGCATCACCTCGCTCGCCCAGCGGCCCGGATTCAAATTCTTCACCGCCGTCGACCCCGACGCTGCGGGCGAGGGCATCCTCGTCCGCGACGGTTCGGGCATCGACTCCGTCGCCGACCTGGTGGGGAAGAAGGTCGCCGTCAACCAGGGCGGCACCGGTGAGTACCTGCTGCTCAAGGCGCTGGCCAAGGCCGGGATCCCGGCGGACAAGGTCCAGCGGGTCTATCTGCGCCCCGACCAGACCGCCGCCGTCTTCAACGCGGGCAAGGTCGACGCCTGGGCCGTCTGGGCCACCTACGCCGTGGCCGAGATCGGCAGCGGCAAGGCACACTTCGTCGCCGACGGCGCGGCCATCGGCTCCGACAACTACAGCCTGAACGCCGTACGGACCGGCTTCGCCGAGAAGCACCCCGAGGTCGTCAAGGCGCTCTACACATACCTCCACACGTCCAGCGTCGAAGAGAAGAAGGACCCCGCCGCCTACCTGAACGTCTTCACCGATGTCGGGCCCACCGCCGTCACAGGCAAGGCCGAGGAGGTGCAGACCGGGTTCATCGCCCAGGGCGGCACGGTCGACCCGATCGGCCCCGAGGACATCACCCGCTTCGAGGCCGTCGCCGCCTTCTACGCGGAACAGAAGGTCACCAAGAGCAAGGTGGATGTCGCGGCCCACCTCCTCGACATCGAGAGCCTGACATGAGCGCCGTCTCCGGGGCAGCAGCCGCCGAGGGCCTGGTCACCCCGCGCCCCGCGCTCCGTACGACACGCAGCCGGCCCTTCGCGGTGACCGTGCGCGCACTGGGCCCGGTCGCTCTGCTCGCCCTGTGGTGGGCGGCCTCGGCGACGGGGGTTCTCACCCCCGACGTGCTGGCCTCACCCGCCGAAGTGCTGCGAGCAGTGGGCGAGCTGTGGGGGAACGGGCAGCTGCCCGACGCGCTCACCACCTCTCTGACCCGCTCCGGCATCGGTCTCCTGATCGGCCTCGCCGTCGGGCTCACGCTCGGCGTCATCACCGGATTCACCAGGATCGGGGACGAGCTCCTCGACTCCTCGCTCCAGACCCTGCGCACCATCCCCTTCCTCGCCCTGGTGCCGCTCTTCATGGTCTGGTTCGGGATCAACGAGACGGCCAAGATCCTGCTCATCGCCGTCGCCACCACATTCCCCATGTACGTGTCCACTTCGAGCGGCGTACGCAACACCGATCCCAAGCTCGTCGAGGCCATGCGCAGCTTCGGAATGAGCCGGCTCGCCGTCGTCCGGGAGGTCGTCCTCCCCGGAGCCCTGCCGTCCCTGCTGGCCGGACTGCGGCTGTCCATGACGCTCAGTGTGATCGCACTCATCGCCGCCGAGGAGATCAACTCCACCGAGGGCATCGGATACCTGATGTCCCAGGCGCAGAGCTACGCCCGTACCGACATCCTCGCCGTCTGCATCCTGATCTACGGCCTCCTCGGCCTGGCCGCCGACATCGTCGTACGGCTGCTGGAGCGCGTCCTGATGCCGTGGCGGATCCCGCAAGGAGGGACACGATGACCGCCGCGGCGGAACGACCCGCCGTACGGGTACGGGGCCTGCGCCGGGTCTTCGGCACCAGGGCCGTGCTCGACGACCTGCGACTCGACATCGCACGGGGCGAGTTCGTGGCCCTGCTCGGCGCCAGCGGAAGCGGCAAGACCACCTTGCTCCGCATCCTGGGCGCGCTGGACGGTGCCGACGGGGGAGAGGTATTGGTCCCCGAGGCCCGCACCATCGTCTTCCAGGAACCCCGCCTCGTACCGTCCAAGAAGGTCCTGGCCAATGTGACGGTCGCCCTTCCGCGCAGCCGCACCCCGCACGGGCTCAGAGCCCTGGCGGAGGTCGGCCTGGAACGGCACGCCGAGGCATGGCCCGGCACGCTCTCCGGCGGCGAGGCCCAGCGCGTGGCACTCGCCCGGGCGCTGGTACGGGAGCCCGAACTACTGCTGCTGGACGAGCCGTTCGCCGCGCTTGACGCCCTGACCCGGCTGAAGATGCAGGACCTGGTGGGGGAGCTGTGCCGCAAGCACCGCCCCGCCGTCCTGCTGGTCACCCATGACGTCGACGAGGCGGTACGGCTCGCGGACCGCGTCGCCGTCCTGCGCGACGGGAAGCTCGTCACCGACGAGTCCGTCGACGTCGGCCGGCCGCGCGACCCCGGCGACCCCGCGTTCGCCGCACTGCGTCGCCGGCTGCTCACCGACCTGGGGGTCGACGCGGGCCCCGCTCCGCGACCCGAACCCTCCTCCCCGCCCTCGAAATCCCTCACGCCTTCCGAAGCCGGAGTGATCTGAATGACCGTCACCATCGGGGTGCACAGCAGCAACCCCTCCCTCTACCACCTGTACCACCTCTCCCGTCTCGGCTTCGCGCAGGAGGAGCTGGCCGCGCTCGACGAGACGGTGGCCTTCTTCCCGTACACCAACGGGGTCCGCACCGGCGAGCTGCTCACCCGGGGCGTCATCGACTTCGGCGGCACCGGCTCGACCCCGCCGGTCACCGCGCAGGCCGCGGGGCACGACCTCGTCTACACCGCCGTCTCCGCCCCGCGTCCCGAGCACGGCGCGATCCTCGTCCCCGATGACAGCCCCGTCCGCACGGTCGCCGGTCTCGCGGGAGCGACCGTCCACCTCGCGATCGGGTCCTGGCAGACCCACCTCATCGCCAAGGCACTGGACGACGCCGGGCTCTCGTACGCCGACGACATCACCGCGGTCCGCAGCAGCGGTGACAGCGAGCGGCTGCTGCGCGCCGGAGAGATCGGCGCCTGGATCGCCCAGGGGCCCGAGCTGGCGGCCGCCCGTAGGACCGGCGGACTGCGCACGCTCGTCGCCACGGGCGACGTGATCTCGGACCGCTCCGTCTTCTTCACCCGGCGCGACTTCGCCGAGAGCCGCCCCGAGGTCGTCGAGGCGCTCACCCGGGCCCTCCGGCGGGCCGACGACTGGGCGGCGGCCAACCCCCGCGCCGCCGCCGAGATCGCCGCGGCGGACCTGGGCGGAAGCGCCGACGACTGGGAGAGTGCGCTGCGCGCCCTGCCGTGGACGATCGAGGCCGTGAGCGACGAGTTCATCGCGGAACAGCAGGAGGCCGCGGACATCTTCCACCGCACCGGCTTCATCGACCGGCCGGTCGAGGTCGCCACAGCCCGGGCGCGCGTCACCGGTTCTGCCGGCCCGAAGGCGGTCTGAGCACCGTGGCGGCAGAAGTCCTCTGGTACATCATCCCGCGCGAAGGTGCCTACCCCTGGGAGCCCGAGGGCCGGCGGACCGCCGACCTCGGCTATCTCAGCCGGCTCGCCGGCACCGTCGAACAGCTCGGATACAGCGGTGCCCTGCTCGCCACCGACCTGTACGACGTCTGGCCGCTGGGCAGCGCCCTCGCGGCATCCACCAGCACCCGGTTCAAGCCGCTGCTCGCGGTCCACCCCGGACTGGTCTCGCCGACGCTGCTGGCCAAGATGGCGCTGAGCTTCGACCAGCTCTTCGGGGGCCGGCTGCGCTTCAACGTGGTCAACGGCTCCACGAAGGCGCTGCGGGAGTACGGACTCCATGTGGAGCACGACGAACGGTACGCACTCAGTGCCGAGTACTGGTCGATCGTGAAGCGGCTGACGGCCGGAGAGGTCTTCGATCACAAGGGCCGCTTCTACGACCTGAGGAACGCGGGTGCCTCCTTCCGTGATCTGAAGCCGGTGCAGTCCCCGCACATCCCGCTTTGGTTCGGCGGTTCGTCGGACCCGGGGATCGAGATGGCGGCCGAGCACGTCGACGTCTTCCTCACCTGGGGCGAACCGCCGCACCTGCTGAAGGAGAAGCTGGAGAAGGTCCGGGCACGGGCCCGCGCCTACGGCCGCACCCTCCGTATCGGGCTGCGGCTCCACCTCATCGTCCGCGACACGGAGGACGAGGCGTGGGCCGCCGCCGACCGGCTGCTGGACGTCACCAGCGAGGCGACGTACGCCCGCATGCTCGGGGACCGGGCCGGCGAGGAGGGCGTGGGCTGGCAGCGTCAGTTCCGCCAGCACGGCGGACGGGTCCCGGCCCGCGCCCGTGAACTGGAGACGCACCCCAACATGTGGCCGGGCATGAGCCTGTTCCGGCCGGGCCCCGGCACGGCTGTCGTCGGCTCGACGGCCCAGGTCGTCGAGCGTCTCAAGGAGTTCGAGGATCTCGGGGTCGACACCTTCATCCTGTCCGGGAACCCGCTGCTGGAGGAGGCCTACAGGGTCGCGGAAACGGTGCTTCCGGCGCTGGGCGTCACGCGCTGACCCCCGGCCGGCCGGGGATCGCGGAGCCGGGCCCCGGCCGGACCGCCGGGGCTGCGGTTGTCAGTACCCGGTGCAAGACTCGGAAGGGTGAGCGAAGCCTGGCGTGACGGACACGCGAGGCATGGAATCCGCCCGAGGAGCACACCATGCTCGACCCGACCTTCGAGACCGGCGCACCCAACTGGGCCGATCTCGGCACGCCCGACATCGAAGCGGCCACCACTTTCTACAACGGTCTCTTCGGCTGGGATCTGGTGCCCGGCGGCCCCGAGACCGGTGGCTACGGGATGTACCAGCTGCGGGGCAAGACCGTCGCGGGCGTCATGACCGTGCCCGAGGACCAGGGGAAGCCCGCCTGGTCGGTCTACTTCCAGACCCCCGACGCCGACGCCACCGCACGGACGGTCGAGCAGGCGGGCGGCACCGCGGCCTTTCCGCCGATGGACGTGCTGGACTACGGGCGCATGGGCGGCTTCACCGACAACAACGGCGCGTACTTCGGCGTCTGGCAGCCCGGTACGAACCGGGGCCTCGGCATGATCATGGAACCCGGCTCGCTGATCTGGTCCGAGCTGTACACCCCGGACGTTCCCTCGGCGGCCGCCTTCTTCCACACGGTCTTCGGATGGCAGACCAACCAGATGAACTACCCCGGCGGCTCCTACACGGTCGTCCGCCCCGCGGGCACCGACAACGACGAGTCCTCGTTCGGAGGACTCGTGCCCCTCGACCAGGTGCCCAGCGAGACCGCGGCCGGACCGCACTGGCTGCCGTACTTCGCCGTGGACGACACCGACGCCGTGGTGTCCGCCGCGGAGCGGCTGGGCGGCCGGGTGACCATGGACGCCACGGATCTCCCGGAGGTCGGCCGGATCGCCACCTTCGCCGATCCTGCGGGCGCGGCCTTCGCAGTGATCAAGCCCGCTCCGATGCCATAGGGGTCCCCAGCCCTGACCTGGGGTGACGGTACGGCCGGGAGCGTGGAAACCCCCGGCCGTACCGGCCGTTGAACCATCGTTGATCACTTGTTTATCGCGACCGGGCACTGTGTGCGTCATGCGGATCAACACCATGACCGACGAGCTCACCTGGCAGGAGACCGCGCTGTGCGCGCAGGCCGGGCCCGAGTTCTTCTTCCCGGCGCCGGGCAGCTCCACCCGTGAGGCCAAGCAGCTGTGCAACGCCTGCGAGGGCCGGGTGGCCTGCCTGGAGTACGCACTCGCCCACGACGAGCGCTTCGGCGTCTGGGGCGGGCTCTCCGAGAAGGAGCGGGACCGGCTGCGCAGAGGCCGGACCGGGCGGGGCTGAACGGCCCGAGCGGTCCGGAACACCGTGCCCGGCCGGCCCCGGGCCCCGGTCACCCGGGCCCCGAGCGGCTTGTCCCCGGCAGACGAAACCGTCGTGCGAACCCGTCACGTGATCCGGAAGGTCTCGCCGTAGACCTGCCACACCAGCGGCTTCTTCAGTCCGAGATTGCCCTCGCGCAGGAACACCCGCTGCGCCGTGTCGATCCGGGTCGTGTCGCGCTGCACCTTACGGGCCTTGATGGCCGACCGGCTCTCGTCGAGGAAGACACCCAGATACGAGGCCTCGTCGCCGCCCTCCGAGGCCGTGTCCGCCGACGCCATCGCGGCGTCGCGGATGCCGTAGAAGCCGTCCGCCTCGACACCGGGCCCGTGCAGGACCATGGCGTCGTAGTAGATGAACTGCCCCAGGGTGCCGAGGCCGTCCATCTTCGCCAGCCGGACCGCGGGCTCGAAGTACAGCCTGTCGCGCGTCGCGTTCTGGGACTCCCGGAACGCCGGATCCTCCGCCGCCCGGTGCCAGGCGTCGGTGAAGCCGGGGTCCAGGCCCTCGTGAGAGTCGGTGCCGTCCACCTTGCGCAGGGCGGGGAGGAACGTGGCGAGAGGATTGTCCGGGTTCTTCTCGGTGTACGCCTCGACCAGCTGCAGCATGTCGTTCGTACCGGAGCAGAAGCCGACTATGCCGGCGGTGTAGCCGGTGCCGTCGCCGACGTCCTCTATCGCTCCGTACTGGCTGCGCCAGTCCAGGGTGGACGCCTCCGCGCTGGCAACCAGCCGGGACGCGGTCTCCTTCATCGCGGGGGCGGCGAGGCCGGGCGGCAGCGCGTCGATCTCCTCGGAGTGTTCGTCGGCCTGCTCGGCCGCTTCGGGCTCCGCCGTGCCGGAATTCTCGGTTCCGGCGGCCTGCGGGGTGATCGTGGGCGGCTCGGAGTCGCCACCGCTGAACAGGATCGAAACGACGATGGCGATCGGTGCACCGAAAAGAACAACACGCGTCACAGGTTTCACCCGGCACAGAGTACTTTCCGTGAAGCTGTGGGGGCAGCCTGAACGCGGAGTAGCGGCGCACGCGTGACGCG
>NZ_JBHWZS010000205.1:0-15409 GCF_042728155.1 Streptomyces sp. NPDC060209 | reverse complement strand
GGCGTGGGAGAACGGCATCCCGGCAAGGTCGTGTGGTGCGCGTTCACGCAGCCTCGTCGGCCGAGCGTGAAGTCCTGATGGTTCAGGACACGAGGCCCTGGCGGTAGGCGTAGACGACTGCCTGGACGCGGTCGCGCAGTCCGAGTTTGGTGAGGATGCGTGAGACGAAGGTCTTGACCGTCTCCCGGCTGATCACGAGGGACGCGGCGATCTCGTTGTTGGAGAGGCCGTCCGCGATGAGGCGCAGGACCTCCAGCTCGCGGGGGGTCAGTGGGATGTCGGGGCCCTTGTCCTCCGTGGGCCGGATCCGGGCGGCGTACCGGCCCACCAGCTGCCGTGTCACCTCGGGGTCCAGGAGTGCCGCGCCGGCGGCCACGGTCCGGATGCCGTGGAGCAGTCGGTCCGGCGGGGCGTCCTTGAGGAGGAATCCGCTCGCGCCGGCGCGCAGCGCCTCGTAGACGTACTCGTCCAGGTTGAACGTCGTCACCACGAGCACCTTGACGGGGTGCTCCACTCCGGCGCCGGCCAGCAGCCGGGTGGCAGCTATGCCGTCGAGCACCGGCATGCGTATGTCCATGACCACGACGTCCGGGCGCAGTCTCCCGGCGAGGTCGACCGCGGTCCGCCCGTCCCCGCACTCGCCGGCGACCTCCAGGTCGGGCTGCGCGTCGATGATCGTCGCCAGCCCGGTGCGGATGAGTACCTGGTCGTCGCAGATCAGGACACGGATCGGCTCGCTCACGAGGGACTCCCGGCGGGTATGCGGACCCGGACGGCGAAGCCGCCGTCCGGCTGCCGGCCCGCGCTGAAGTCGCCGCCCAGCACGTCCACACGCTCGCGGAGACCGGCCAGGCCCCGCCCGCTTCCGCCGGTGGGCGCGGCCTTCGAACCGGAGCCGTCCGTGGTGACCTCCACGGAGATCTCCCTTTCGCAGTGGCGCACCCGGACCGAAGTGGCGCTGCCATGAGCGTACTTGAGGGCGTTCGTCAGTGACTCCTGCACCACCCGGTAGGCGACGAGGTCGGCGCTGCCGGTCGACTCGGCGGGTGCGCCCTCCTCCGTGAACTCCACGGGCTGTCCCGCCCGCCGCGTCTGTTCGACGAGTGTGAGGAGCCCCCCGACGGGCGGCGGTGCGGCCTGGGTGCCGTGGTCGGGGTTGAGCAGGTCGAGCAGGTGCCGCAGGTCGGTGATGGCCAGTCGGCCGGTGTCCGTGACGGCCGTCAGGCTCTGGTCGAGGCGGTCGGGTGCGGCGGTCAGATAGCGTGCCGCCTCGGCCTGTACGACCATCGCCGTCACGTGGTGGGTCACGACGTCGTGGAGTTCGCGGGCGATGCGCGCCCGTTCGGCGGTGCGGGTGTCCTCGGCGACGCGGCGGCGGTGCTCGGCCTCCACGGCCCGGGTGTGGCGAAGCCATACCCCGACGCCCCAGGCGAGTGCCACGGCCAGGTAGAACGTCACGAACTCGCTCGGCGGGTCGCCCGGGCCGAGCCGGTGGAGTGCGACCGCCAGCGGGACGTATGCCGCGGAGAAGGCGATCGCGATGGCCCGCCGGTGGTGTTCCACGAGGGACGCCACGCTGATCAGCGCGATGGGCAGCGCGGTGCCCGCGAGCGTGTGGTAGCCGCGGAGCTGATCGAGGGCGAAGCCGAGCGACACCGCGGTGAAGCAGATGACCGGCCACCGCCGGCGCCCTGCGAGCGGGAGGCACTGGAGGGCGATCGCCGCGACGGCCAGGGCGTCGAAGGGACGGTTCGGCAGGCCGCCGAGCTCCGTGCCGTTGCTGCGGAACCCCGGCAGGAACGACGCGGCGAAGAGCAGCAGTGCCAGCGGGGCGTACCAGAGTGCGGCGTCCGGCCGGCGCCACCGTTCCGGGATCCGCAGGAGTCCGGTCATCGGGGGAGTGTAGTGGTGGCGGTGGCCTTGCCGGTGCTGCGGCGGCGAGGCACCAGGTTGCCGCGCCGGTGGGCCAGCCACAGGAACGCGGTGGTGATCAGGGCTCCGAACACCACCGAGTAGACGCTTCCTTCCGGGCCGAAGTCGCCGCCGGTGACCCATGCCGGGCCCGACGTGACCGTGTCCAGCAGTCCCTGCGGGGTGTTGTTGCCGGAGACCTCGGTGCTGAAGATGCCGGCCGCCGCGAAGTTCCAGCCGAAGTGCAGGCCAATCGGGACCCACAGGTTGCGGGTCGCGGCGTAGGCGGCGGCGAGCATCCCGCCGGCCTCGATCGCGATGGCGACGGCGCCCCACAGGTCGGCGTGCGGGTTCAGCAGGTGCGAGGCGCCGAACAGCACCCCGGTCAGGGTCAGTGCTATCCAGGTGCCGGTCCGCTCCTCGATGATCCGGAACAGGACGCCACGGAACATCACTTCCTCGGTCACGGCGGCGGCCGCCATGAAGCCGATCAGCCCGACTGCGCCGCTGGGGGAGCCCAGGCCGTTGATCTCGTAGTGCGCGTTGAAGTAGATGTTCGTGATGACGGCGCCGAACATCGCGACGCCGATCAGCAGCCCCCGGCCGAACGCGGCCTCGGCACCCTCGCGGGCCACTTCGGTGGACGGGCGGTGCTCTGTCTTCCGCACCACCCATCCGTAGACGAGTACGGCGGCCACGGCTGTCAGGAGCCCCAGGACGAGCTGGAGCCACGGACTGTCCTCGACAGCGCCGACGGCCTGGTCGCCGATCACGGCGACCAGCACGACGGCCAGTAGTTGCTGGACGAACCTCATGAACGCTCCTTCACCGGGTCCGCGGCCGGGGTGCCGCGGCGCCTCGAACGCTACGGATCCGGCGCTCCGCGATCGTCACCTCACGGTGGACACCTGCGCGTAGCTCGCTCGGGGGACAGGCGCCACGCGGGCGATCAATTCGGTTGAGGACGCCCCCGGTTGCCGGGAGGATCGCCCGCATGTTCTCACGCAGGAATCGCCGCCCCACGTCCCCTGAACTGGCCTCGGCCCGGGAGTGCCTCGACCAAGGTGACGTCCCTGGTGCGCTGCGTGAGTTGCGTCAGGCCCCTTCGGCGCCGCTGGGAGAGGTCGCGGGCGTCGTGGGGCGAGCTGCCGGGGCGGCCGGTTTCGACGACCTGCAGAAGGCCGCGACAGCGCTGGCCGCGCACCCCGGCCGGGTGCGCCCGCTCTACGACTACGGCTACGCGTGCGTGGAACGCGGTGTCCCCTACCTGGCGATACCCGCCCTGCGGGAGGCGCTGCGCCTGGAGCCGGGTTCCGCCGGCATGCTGCGTGAACTGGTCTCCGCGTACGAGGGCGAGGGCCGGCACCGCGATGCCGTCGACGCACTGCTCGCACGCGAGGACGGCCTCGCCGACTGGCCCGACCGCTACCTCCTGGTCTTCAACGCCGTGCTGGCGGGTGACCTGGAGCTGGCCCGCCGTCAGCACGCGCGTCTGCCCGCCCCCGCCGACGACATCTGGCTCGGTGCGCGGGACCGGCAGAACCGTGTCCTGGAGCGTGCCGCGACCGCCGGGCCGGTGAGCCCGCTGGACCACTCCGATCTCCGCGGCTGGCAGTACGTCATGGGCGGCACCGTGCTGGGCACCCTGTCCCCGTTCGGCTTCGACGCGGGGATGGCCGGCCGGTACGCCTGGTTCCAGGATTCCTACGACCAGTGTCTGCAGGGGCTGTTGCGGCTGAAGTCGGTGCTCGCCGCCGCCGGGGTGCGGCCTCGTTCGGTGTCCCTGCTGCCGGACCGGGGGAGCAGGATCCTGGGTCTCGCCGCCGCCGAGGTGCTGGAACTTCCCGCTGAGCCCTTCGAGGCCGGCCGGGAGGACACCGTCGTCATCGCCTACGACCTCGACGACACCGCACGCGCCGACCGGGGCCCCGAGGTGATCGGGCAGCTCTTCCACCGGGCGCCGGGGCAGGTCCTGCACGAGCACGCCTCCTGCTGGACCGACCCGCCCGCCGTCGCCGCGGACAGCGTCACGCTGCTCCACCAGTCGGCCGTTGCGCCGTGGGGGGCGGGCCTGCGGCAGGGCGCCGACGGTGCAGTGGAGCGCGGTGAGCCCGACGAGCGGCCGGAGGCGGCGATCGCCGCTGAGATCGTGGCCGCCGACCCGACGCCGGACGCGGGGGACGGGGAGACGCCTGCCGACCCGGCCGAAAGCCTCACGGACTTCGTCTCGGCTGTGCGCGGTACGTGGCTCCAGGGTGACCGTGCCCGGCTGCGGTCGTCGGGGCCGGTGGCCAGTTCACGGTTCCTCTGACGGGTGGCGCCTGTCCGGCGCTCGGAGCCCGCAGCTCGGGGGCCGAGCTCCGGGACCGGTCGGGTCACTCGTTCGAGGGCGTGGGGGCGGTCTCGGGCCCGATGCTTGAGCTTCGGGATTCGAGGGCCGGGATACGGGCTCCGGGATTCGAGCGCCTTCTTGCAACCGGTAGGTAGAAGAAGGTCGGGGAAACCTCCCCGACCTCCCCGACCCGTCACGGCCAGCAAGTATGACTAACCGTGGCCGACTTGCGGCGGAGAGTCGCGACTGCTTACGGTGCCGGAAACGAACGACCCCGACGCGGTGCGGAAACACCGGGCCGGGGTCTCACCTCAAGATCGGACAGACGATCCCGTGGCTACCCAGCACCTTAGCTCCGCCCTGCGCGCGCCTGCATCCTCGCGCCCGTACCCGATGGCCAATCCCGGTTACGGCAAGCGATCCGCCCCGGGACAACAGCCGCGGGACGGTGCAGACTTCATGCTGCTGCCTCTGCGGGAGCGCAGCGTCGCCGGGTTCATCGACCAGCTGCCCGAGGGTGCGGCCATGGACGTCAAGGGGCTGGCCGGGCAACTTCCGCTCTACGGTCAGCAGGCCGTCGCCTCGGCCCTGAAAGCCCTCTCGGTCGCCGGGCATCTGCGCCGTGTTCGGTGCCTGATCGGCGGTGAGGGCGGGCCGGTGCGCTGGGTGTTCCGCACGTTCTGGTCCCGGACCGCCCGGGACAACGAGTGGTGGGCCGCGCTTCTCGCTGACGGGGGCAAGCAGGCCGTTGTGCCGCCTGCGGCCGTCCCTGTCGTGCCGGAGCAACGGGCGCCGGAGACGGCACCCGTTGCGCCTGTTGCGGCTGAGGCTCCGGAACGCGTCGCGGCTGAGGAGGGGCCCTCGCCCGCCTACCTGGCGCTGGCCCGACTCGGCCGTGCCGATGCCCGCCTCGCGCTCTCCGGAGCCGACTGCGAGGTCCTGGAGCAGCTGGCCGCCGAGTGGCTCGCACGCGGAGTCGACGCCGCCTATCTCACCCAGGCGCTCACCGCCGGTCTTCCCGCCCGGGTCGACTCACCGGTCGGCTTCGTCCGCCGCCGCCTCAACGACAAGATCCCGCCGCGCATGCCGGAAGCTCCCGTACCGACGGCACCCGGTACGCCCATCCGGCGGGCGATGATGGAGTGCACCAAGTGCGGGGTGCCGGGGCGCCCCGAGGTCCTTCCCGACGGCCTCTGCCGTCCCTGCCGGCTGCCCGGTCAGGAGGCACAGGGAGGCGCCGTCGAACTGCCCGCCGAGCGGGATGTGCGCGCCTATGTCGCCGGACTGCGCGACCTGCTCAAGACCCCCTGACGCCGGGGATTCGTCCCCGAGTGCCGGCGCTCAGTCCCACCAGAACGTCCAGACCTCCTGGCCCAGCAGGTGCTCGTCGGCGTAGGCGCGCAGTCCGTGGGGCGGTCGGCCGTCGATGTTGTCCGGGCAGAAGGCGAAGTGCTCGACGGCAAGGGCGTGAGCCTCCGCCTCGGTGGTGGGCGGCCGTCCCACGGACACCTTCATGGTGTCGAAGCCGAGCGCGACGACCCTGATGTCGAACCGGTCCTCCCAGGAGCGCAGCACGGCGCAGAGCCGCGCCACGTCGTTCTCGTGGTTGAGCGGCCCGGACCAGCCGATCGCTGCGGGGATGTCCGCGCTGCGCCGGGCCGGTACGAGAGCCGGCCGCGCTTCGTCCGCGATCATGTCGGCTATCTCGGCGGCCAGTTCGTCCGGGGTCCCCGGTGTGCTCGCGGCGGGGGCAGGGGCCAGTCCGGGCCACGGGGAGGGGTCGTCGAGCTCGTCAGGGGAGTACGACCCCCAGGACTCGCCGAGGACCTCCTCGGCGTCGTGGTCGCCGGGGTAGGTCGTGTGGGCCGGCTGGAGGTCCCAGTCCTCGGGGCCCTCGTCGCGCAGGCCGCGGTCCAGCAGGACGGGCAGCAGGCCGAGGGGCCGGCCGGTGGTCCGCAGACGGGACCAGTCGCCCGGTCGCGCGGGCTCGTCGGCGTACCAGAGCAGAGGTTCGTGCCACGGCCCGTCGCCCGTGGTGTCCACGAGAGTGCCCGCCGGGAGCGTGAGTCGGGGCAGCTGGTTCGGGAGGGTCGCCATGCCGGTCACCCTAGGGTCTGCCGCTGACAGAGCCCGTCCTGCGTCAGTCCCGTTCCGCGATGCGCTTGAGCGTCGCGAGGTCGGCCGACACCGCGGCCTCGTCGCGCCGGAATTCCTCCGCGCTCACGTCCGGCCGGCGGCGCAGGGTGAACACGACCTCGCACCCGGTGTCGTCGGCGATCACCCGTACGGGGTTGTAGACGGTCTCGCCCGACGGGAGCGTGACGTGGTGGTCGAGCACGCCGTAGTCGTTCCTGGGCGCGAAGTCGACCACGACCCGGCCCATGGGCGAATCGGCGATCCACCGGCCGTCGGTCTCCTCGATCGATCTTCCCAGCCCCGCCGCCCATTCGGGCAGGTGGGACGGGTCCGACGCGTAGTCGTAGACCTCTCTGGCGGGGCGCTCGACGTGGATGCTGAGGTGCCGGGATTCGGTATCGGAAGTGGTCATGGCATCGACGCTATCGAGCCGCCGACGCGCCGTCTTGAACGGATCGGACACGGAGCGCCCCTGGAGAGCCGGGTCAGGGCCAGTCGACGACGGCCATGAACGCCACGAAGGCGACACCGACGACGGCAGGTGCGGCCATGGCGAGGAGCACCCGTTTGGCGGCCTGCTGTTGGCGCCACGGGAGGGCCCAGCTCGCCACGAGGACGATCAGGGACAGCACGAGACCGGTGCAGAGCACGGCCCATGCCGCGTTGAACGAGTCGTCGAAGCGGTCGGCCTGCGCGCCGTTGCAGGAGTCGCACGCCATGGGGGACAGGCCGCCGTAAAGCAGAGCGAAGGCCGCCGCGGGCAGGGTGACGAGCGTGGCGATCAGCGGCGCGGCCCAGGCGTACGGGGCGCGGGGGTCGAGAGGGTTGTCCGGCATACGGATCAGTCAACTGGGCCGGCGGGCAGGACACATGAGCGCGGATACTCAGATCCACCGGAAGCGGTCGGCGCTGCTCGTCGAGCCGGGTGGCTCAGAAGTCGCGGAAGGCTTCGGAGGGACGCGGCCCCACCGATCCTTGGTACTTGCCCGAATACAGCTTGATGGTGCCGACCGGGACCCAGAACGTGACTTGGCCGATGCGCATTCCCGGGTAGATCCGGACCGGCTGCACGGCGTGGAACTGCAGCGTCCAGTTGTTGTGCGAGCCGATGTCGATCAGATCGGCTGTGATGTTCACGAAGAGGCCGAGTCTGCCCAGTGACGACTTGCCCCGGATGATGGGTACGTAGTGGTCACTGCCCATCTTCTCCATGGTGGAGCCGAGGTACACGCGGTCGGGCTGCAGGACGAGGCCCGAGTCGGTCAGTCGCGTCCGCACAGTGGGCTGTTGGACCTGAACGTCCAGTTCCCTGTTCCGGTAGGTCAGTAATTCCGTACCGAGCCGGAAGTCGTAGCTGTTCGGGTTGACCTGTTCGTGGTCGAAGGGCTCTATCTCGATCCGCTGAAGGCGATGCTGACGGATGATCTCTTTTCCGGTCAATATCACTGTGCGCTCGCTCTCCCAGAGGAGCCCGCCCTTTCAGGCGAGGCTCGGTGGCCAGAAAGGCGTGGGTGACGAGGTCTGCCCGTACATGCCCGAGTAGGCGGTGGCAGACCCTGCGACCCTCCAGAAACTGACTTGGCCCAACGGCATGCCGGGTATGACTCGCAGTGGCTGGACGACTGTGAGTTCCAGGGTCCAGCAGTGGACCGCTCCCTGGTGCCCCAGGTCGGCGGTCACCTGGACGAAGAGCCCGAGCCGGCCGAGCGACGATCGACCGATCAGACTGGTCACGTAGGTGTCGCTGCCGATCACCTCGGCTGTGCTGGCCAGGTAGAGCTGTCCTGGCACGAGGATGTAACCGCCCTGCCCGATGGTGACCGAGTGCCAGGTCACCTCACGGCGGGCATCCAGGACACCTTCCGCGAATTTGAGCTGGGTGCCCAACGTGTAGTTGTAACTGTTCGGGTTCATGTGCTTGGGGTTGAAAGGGCGGATGACGATCTCCGCAGCGTCGACGGCCGCTTCGATCTGTCGCCCGGTCAGTATCATCTGGCCACGGAATCCAGCAGTGCGGTGACGGCGGTGGCGAATTCCTGAAGCGTGCCGCTGTTGTCCACCGGGGTGCTCGGGTGTATCCGTTCCAGCCCGTTCTCCGTCGAATGCGCGGAGTCGCCGAGTGTCAGGTCGCCCCGCGCTTCCTTCCGCTTGTGGGCCACCTCTTCGTCGACGGTGATCACCACGGGGTGGAAATCGCCCCGGCGCAGGTAGGGGAGGTCAGCCGGCCTGGCATCGGAGCAGATGACCACCTGGCGTCGGGTGCTGTTCTCGCAGGCTGCGTCGATGCGCGCGGTCTCGGACAGGAAATGCTCCTCGAGTACGTGCGGGTTGATCTTCCGCATGTGAGAGCCGAGGAAATTGAGCAGGGCACCGTCCTGTCTGCGTTCAGCCGTCTGCAGCGGACGTCCGGCGGATTCGTAGACCGCAGCCTGAGCCCGGTACAACGGTTCCGCGAGAGTGATGATGTGCACGGTGGCATCGTTCTCGGCGGCCCAGGCCTCCGCCAGAGACGAGAACGTGCTCTTTCCTGAACCGGGCAGCCCGAACAGGGCGATGCGGGATGTACGAGGACCTGTGGGCCGAGGGCGCTGGATCACGGGCGGCTGCCGATCTCCGCGTCGATCGCGGCCAGAGCCGCCTCCACCGTCGCTCTCAGTTGCGTATCGGAGGCGTTTCCGATGACCGTCCCTGTGAAGGGAGGGGCGTCCATCGCGAGCAACGACCAGGGGATGTTGGTCACGTCGTGATGAGGGTGAACGGAGACAGGGACGACCGGATAGTCGCTCGGAGAAGAGGACCGCCGATCGTGCATGGTGCGGATCTCGTGCATGATGTTCCCGTTCAGCTGGGTGGAGCACCGTTGCTGATAGGAGCGCGAGGCAACCAGGATCGCCGAGTCGGTGTTCATGACGCCATCGATGCTGTTGCGGGCTGTCGTGCCTCCGATCCCCTGGTTCGCCTCCATGATGACGAAGTAGCGTCGGCGGATGTGATGCAACTGGGACACCAGACGTCGCACCTCCGCGATGTCATCGGTGCAATAGGAGATGAAGATCGTCGGGCCGTTGAAGCCCTTCAGGCTCCTGGTGTCCGGGGGGATTCCGTCCCATTCGTTCCTGGCCTTCTGCAGCAGGGCGGCTCGCAGGGTGCGGTCGGTGTACGCAGCCCGTACCGCTTTGATGTCCTCACCCTTGCTGTTGTGCGGGTAGAAGACCAGGACATCGCCGAGGATGGGCAGCGTCGCCCTGGCGTTGCTGGTGACTCCGAAGTGGGGGCCGTTGCATTCCCCTATGCCTGTGAGTTCCACCTCGCCATCGGGTCCCTCCATGGAGAAGCGGACCCCGCTGCTCGGAGGAGCGTCGGCTCCGAACACCTCGAAGAAGACATCGTGCGGTACCGGAACGTCAGCCGTTGCGGCGGCTGTTTCCAGGCCTTCCACATCGCGCAGCCAGAAGTGCCGGTAAAGTTTCGTGCCCGTCGTGAACTCCGTCAGAGCCGTGCCGGCCCTTTTGCTCAGCCTGCTCTTGAGAACGCTTTGACTGAGCTTGGTGATCTCTTCCTCCAGCCGGACGTCGTCGACCTCCAGGAAGGAATCGGTACTCATGTACTGGTTCGAGATCAAGGGAAAGGCCAGCCGCAGCTCCTGGGACTCGCGTACGCCCCTGAGAATGCTCTTGACCAGCATGACTCTGAACCGGTTCTGCGGTGCGAAGTACACGGTGGAATACAGATGCGCGCGCGTCGCCAGGAAGTTGGCGAACGGGGCGGGGTCGGAGCAGATGGGCCCTTGGTCGTCGTAGGTGATGACGGCGGAGATGACGTCGCCGGAGTTTCCGAGCATCCCGACGGTGTGGTGTGCGTCGCGGTGTACGTAGTCGATCCGGTCGGCGTCGATCTCGCCGTCCAGCATGTGGCGCACGGGCAGGAACGCGGTGGCCAGATCGGAGTCGGGCCAGTAGTCGGCCGTCATCAGGAAGGCGATGAAGTTGGTGTTCAGCGACGCGAGTAGGGGGTCGATCTCGGGCCCGAACAGGCAGGCAAGGGTGAAAACCGGCTTTGCCGGCCAGAGCGAGGTGTCCCGGCCGATCTTGAGGCCGACCCAGGAGCGGACGTCGTCGTCGGGGACGAAGAGCCCTCGAGTGGCACTCTGGTAGGGGAGTTCTCCGACGTCCTGCAACAGTGCCGCGATCAGGATGTGCTCGTAGAGCCACTCCGTCTCGGCGGGCGTGTCCGGTTGATACACGCGGTTGAACTCGGCTTGGAGTGTGGCGAGAAACTGCGAATCCGCCGCTCCGACCTGGCGCAGAAGCTTGCGCATGATGTGCATGGTGCCGATCGCGTGCGCGTACCTGCTGTGGTCCGCTCCCACGAAGCTGTGGGAGGCGAAGCCCAGCTGTTTCACCCGCCTCAGCCGTTGGACGGGGCGCGATTGAATGACGCGGTCGATGATGGGCGACACGAAACCGGCTGCGGTGTCGGAGGTGTCGATGAGGCCGTGCACGGCGTCGCGCACAGGTGCGAGGGGGTTACGGCTCACCCGCTCACTTCGCACGTTCTCCGATGTCATTCGCACATCTTCTTTCGCCGCAATCGGGAAGGTCCCGGCACCCACCTGCACGTGGCAGCCTCGCCTCGACACCTCACGATCTGTCCCTACTGGATGCCGTGTAAACCGTCGCCCCACAACATGCGTGGGGCACCTTTCTCCGACGGAAAAGCTCGGCCGGTACGGAAGCGCCAAGAAGGCCCGAGGACAGCGTCAATGCGGTGACCAGCGGTCGCTAGGGCCTCTCGTTTCGGATCCTGCCGGGCTCGCGTGCCCTGGTGCCGCACCTCGCCGCGTTGGCGTCGGACCCCGCTCACTGATCCGGCCTGATCCAAACGAAAGACCCTAGACCCGGGCGAGGAGGTCGAGGATCGCCTGGAATACGGCGTCCTGGTCCTCCTCGTGCACCCAGCCGTGGCCCGCGTCCTGGAGGAGCCGGTGCTCGCCGCGCGGGACCGAGGCCGCGAGTTGTGCGTGCAGGGTTCGTTTGGTGGTGTTGATCTGCCGGAGTACTCCGTCCGGCCACAGGTGCGCCTGGGCTTCGTCGTGCCCCAGGGCGGTGAGCACGATCAGGGGTACGTCGGGCAGACCCGATGCGGTCCTGAGCTCCTCGCCGACCTCGTCGTAGAGGTTGCGGTCCTCGTACAGGCCGGCCTTCCACGATGCGGTGACGTGGTGCTCGACGAGTGGACCGCGTACGGCTTCGGGCCACTTGGCGAAGAGGGGAGTCGCCTGCTCGCGGGCCTGGTCGAGCTGTTCCGGCGTCAGCTCCGGGATCTCCATCCCGTGCAGCTCCTTCAGCTTCTCGCGTGCTTCCTGGGGGGCGAAGCCATGGAGGTCCTCGTGGAAGGGGTCCAGCAGGAGGAGCCCGGCCACGTCCTCGGGGAAGCGCTGGGCGAAGTCGCGCGCGTAAGCACCGCCCAGGGAGTGGCCGACGAGCACGTACGGGCCGGGTACGCCGGCGGTGTGCAGGAGGGTGTGGAGTTCTGTCGTGACCTCGGCGGCCGTGCGGGGCAGTTCGGCCTGCTGGCTCCAGCCGGTACCGGCGCGGTCGTAGAGCACGCTGGTGGTGGCGTCCGCCGTGCGGTTGTGGATGTTCAGGTAGTCCAGTCCCACAAGGCCGGCTCCTGGAAGGAAGACCACGGACGGGCCGCCGGTTCCTGAGCGGTGGAGCGCCAGGCTGCGGCCGGAGACGCCGTACAGGCGGCCCAGCGGGGGCCCGGAGACCGTCGCGTCGGGTTGGGCAGCGGGTGTTGGGTGCGGCATGGTCCGCCTTCCTTCTCAAGTTTGAGAAAGGTATCGGAGATGAGAATATGCGTCCATGGATACGGTTGAACTGCTCCTGCATCCGGTACGGATGCGCATCGTGCATGCCATGCACGACGGCCGGACCCGGACGACGACCGAGCTCTGCGGCCTACTGCCCGACGTCTCGAAGGCCACTGTGTACCGGCACGTCGGACTCCTGGCCGAGGGTGGTCTTCTTGCCGTCGAGGAGGAGCGGCGGGTGCGCGGATCCGTCGAACGGTGCTACCGGCTGCACCGGGACCGGGCGGTGATCGATGCCGCGACGGCGGCCTCCCTGTCCCCCGAGGACTACCGGCGGGCCTTCGCGGTGGCCATGGCCACCCTGACGGCGGAGTTCAACGCCTACCTCGACGGTGACGGCGCCGACCCGGTCGAGGACCTGGTGGGATTCCGCCAGCACGCGATCTGGCTCAGCCCGGACGAACTCGGGGACATGATCGGCGAGCTGCGCGACGTGATCGCCGCCCGTATGGCGTTCGGCCCCGGGCCGGGGCGCACGCGGCATCTGCTGAGCCCGGTCCTGTTCCCGGCGGAGACTCGGGCCGAGCCCGTCGACGACTGACGAACCCGTCGTACGCGGACGCTGGAGCCTGTCCGACTGCTGCCGGTCAGCTACGGGCGGCGAAGGCGGCGAAGGCCGACCAGGTGGCGGGGGCGACGGCGAAGGTGGGGCCTTCGGGGTTCTTGGAGTCGCGGATATGGATCGCGGCGGGGTGAGTGGCGACCTCGATGCACTGGCCGGGTTCGCAGCCGCTGTGGCTGGACTTGCGCCAGTCGTGGGCGACTTCGAGGCAGGCGCCGCCTTCGTCGCTGCTGTAGCTCGACTTGAACCATTCGAGTGCGGTGCTCATAACTCTCCTTGCAGCCGGTCCAACAGGCCTTTCGTGTCTTCGGTGTTGAGGGCTTGCGTGCGCAGCATCGCATATTTCTGCGCCAGGATGCTGACCTCGTCGGGGTCGGAGACGAGCTGGCTTCCACGCTGTGTCTCCGTGTAGGCGAGGTGCTGATAGTCCGGTGTTTCGAGCAGGATGAATGGCCCGGCGAGGGCCGCGTGAGTGTGGCGGCCGAACGGCATGACCTGGAGCGTGATGCCCGGCAGGTCGGCGCACGTCAGTAGGTGGTGCAGGGTCTCGACGTACACCTCGTCACCGCCGAGGCGGTCCCGGAGGGTCGCCTCCGAGATGACGAAGCTGACGGTCGGGGGCACGGGACGGTGCAGGATGCTCTGGCGGTCGGTGCGTGCCGCTACCTGGGCGTCGATCTCGTGCCCGCTGATGACCGGCACCTTGCTGCGGAAAACCGCCCGCGCGTAACTCTCCGTCTGGAGCAGCCCCGGCAGCACCTGGTTCTCGAACCAGGACAGCGCCAGCGCCTCCCGCTCCAGGTCCATGTACTGCTCCGCCCACGCCGGGATCAGGTCCACTTCCGGCATGTTGTCCACCGCCGTCTCCAGCGCGCCCTTCGTGCCCAGGAGCTGGTCCAGGCGGCGGGCCAGGTCGGGCAGGAGGGCTCGGCGGCCCTGTTCGATGGAGGCGATCGTCTCCAACTGGACGGCGGCGCGGTCCGCCAGCTGGGCCTGCGTCAGGTCCGCCGTGATGCGGAACAGGCCGACCAGCTTGCCGACGAGCTTCATGGCGGACGCGTTCCTGCGCTGCCGCTTCCTGGGGTGCATACGGTCCGACTCCCCGCCCTCGTACGTACTTCACGCGTGCGCGACCCGTACAAGAAATCTGTACGGGCTCACGTACTGCCTGAGGATATATACAGAGAGTGACACTCGTCGCATGAACGAGACGATGCAACTCCCCCTGCTGCGTGAGCGGTTCTGCCGGCGCGAGCGCCGGTCCGTCCACGTCGTGCGGGAGTTCGTGGGGGCGGCCGTGACCGACTGGGGGTTCGGGGCGCGGCTGGACGATGTGCTGCTGTGCGTGAGCGAGCTGGCGACCAACGCCTTGCTGCACGGGGTGCCGCCCGGGCGGGGGTACGTGGTGCGCCTGAAGCTGGACGAGCGGGTGCTGACGGTGGAGGTCCATGACAGCGGCGGCGGGGTGCCTGCGGTCCAGGAGCCCGTAGGGGAGTCGGGGCGCGGCCTGCTGCTCGTGGAGGCCCTTGCCGACCGGTGGGGAGTGGGCGACCGGGACCCCGGGAAGGTCGTGTGGTGCGCCTTCTCGAAGCCCGGTCCTGTGTGAGGTCGTCGCGCGCTTGTCGGTACCGCCCCGCACATGGAAGGGGCGGCGCACTCCGACGCGGTGTCGGTGTACGCCGCCCTGGGGTGGGACGGGTGGCGGGAGGTGGCCCGCGCTGTCATGTCGGTTACTTCGGGTCGCTGTTGAACTGTGCCTTGGACCAGCGGTAGCCGAGGACGGTGAGGCCGAGGCACCAGGCGAGGGCGATCCACCAGTTGTTGCCGATGTCCGTGCCGAGGAGCAGGCCCCGGAGGGTTTCGATGGCGGGGGTGAAGGGCTGGTACTCGGCGATCGGCTGGAACCAGCCCGGCATGGAGTCCAGCGGGACGAAGGCGCTGGAGATGAGGGGCAGCAGGATCAGCGGCATGGCGTTGTTGCTGGCGGCCTCGGCGTTGGGGCTGCTCAGGCCCATGCCTACCGCGATCCAGGTGAAGGCCAGGGCGAAGAAGGCGAGCAGGCCGAATGCCGCCAGCCATTCCAGGACGGTGGCATCGGTGGAGCGGAAGCCCATGGCCACACCGATGGCGCCGACCAGGACGACGCTGATGATGGTCTGCAGGACGCTGCCGACGACGTGTCCGAACAGGATGGAGCTGCGGTGGATGGACATGGTGCGGAAGCGGGCGATGATGCCTTCGCTCATGTCGGTGGAGACGGAGACGGCGGTGCCGATGGTGGTGGAGCCGATGGTCATCAGCAGGATGCCGGGGACGATGTAGGCGATGTACTCGGAGCGGCCCGCGCCGCCGCTCATGGTGTCGCCGAAGATGTAGACGAAGAGCAGCAGGAGCATTACCGGGGTGAGCAGCAGGTTCAGTGTGAGGGACGGGTAGCGGCGGGCGTGCAGCAGGTTGCGGCGCAGCATGGTGGATGAGTCGCGTACGGCGAGGGAGAGGGTGCTCATCGGGCTGTCTCCTTGGGCTGGGCGGGGACGGTGGTGGCGGTGAGGGCGAAGAAGACGTCGTCGAGGTCGGGGGTGTGGACGGTGAG
>NZ_JBHWZS010000204.1:0-15525 GCF_042728155.1 Streptomyces sp. NPDC060209 | reverse complement strand
CCGACACCCGCCCGGAAACCGCGATCAGCCCGGCCCGGAGCCGCCGACCCCGCGGCGTACCCGGCGTGCGCCGCGCACGACGGCGAACCCCTTGGTGAGCGCCCGGTCCACCGCGAACGTCCGCGCGACCGACCGGCCCTCGACCAGCCGCGCGAACTCGGCTGCGCCGGTGCCGCGTCGGACGGTCACCCGCTCCAGGGCGTACGGCCCCTGGCGCCGCCGCGCCAGGGCGTTGCCCACGGCCAGGGACTGGGCGAAGCCCGCCGCCCGCACCGACCGCCGCACCCGGCGGGTGGAGTAGCCGTAGGGGTAGGCGAAGGAGACCGGGGGAGTGTCCAGTTCAGCCGTGACGATCTCCCGGCAGCGCACGGTCTCCTCCCGCAGCGTCGCCTCGTCGAGCTGGTCCAGCTGCGGGTGGGTGTGGCTGTGGCCGCCGATCTCCACGCCCGTGGCGGCGAGTTCGCGCACCTGGCCCCAGTCGAGCATGGTGTCCGGGGCGCCGCCCTCGTCGTGGGCCCCGCGCAGCCAGCCGGTGGTGACGAAGACGGTGGCCGCGAAACCGTGCTCGGCGAGCACCGGCAGGGCGTGCCGGTGCACTCCTTCGTAGCCGTCGTCGAACGTGATCAGCACCGGCCGGGGCGGCAGCGGCCGCCCCGTGCGCCAGCTCCCGCCCAGCGCGGCCGCGGTGAGCGGGGTGAAACCGCGCCGGGCCAGGATCTCCATCTGCGTACGGAACGCGCCGGGAGACACGGAGAGGCCGTACGCGCCGTCGGCCGGACGGTGGCCGACGGCGTGGTACATCAGGATCGGCACGCCGCCGCTCACCCGGCCCGCCCCGCTCACCGCACCTCCTCACGCGCGCCCGACGGTTCGATCGGGGGCACGGCGAAGGACGCGCCGTCGCGCCGGACCCGTACGCTCCCCACGGCGTAGCCGGCCGCCGCGGCCAGCACCCCCGTCACCACGGCGCCTGCGCGGCCCGCTCCGCCGGGACGACCGAGCAGGAAGTCGCGTACTCCCCGCAGTGCCCCGGCCGGGAGGACGCGGGTGGTGTAGCGACGCTCGGACTCGAGTCCCCTGGCGGCACCGACACTCCGGGCGACGAGCGCCTTGGAGAGCCCCTCGGCGTACGTACGGGTACGGAAGTATCCGAAACGCTCCCGTGTCTCGGGGACCTTGTGGCGGATCACGGCGCGGTCGTCGATCAGCAGTACGGCACGGGGGAGCGCACGGGTGAGCCGGATGCAGAGCTCGGTCTCCTCACCGCCCAGCGGCCGCTTGTCCCCGTCCCGGCCGATGCCGGTGGCGAAGCCGCCCGCCGCGTCGAAGGCCGTGCGCCGGAACGAGGCGTTGCCACCGAGGACGTTGCGGACCCGGACCGTGCCGGGCGGCAGCCCCAGGTAGGTGCACCCGACGACCCAGTCGAACTCCTCGGGGAACCAAAGGGGCCTGCGGCCCGAGGCCCACGACGGGAGGGTCCGGCCGCCGACGGCCATCACCTCCGGATCGTCGTAGCCCTTGTCGAAGTGGCGCAGCCAGTCCCGCTCGGCCACCGCGTCGTCGTCGAGGAAGGCGACGATCGCCCCACGGGCGGCGGCGATGCCCGTGTTGCGTCCCGCCGACAGACCGCGGGGGCCCGCGTTCGCGAGCACCCGCACCCCCGGGCGGTCCGCGTACTCCTCGGCCAGGCGACGCAGCAGCGCCGGATTGTGGTCCACGACCAGGAGGATCTCCTCAGCCGGAAGGGACTGCGCGCCGACCGAGGCGACGGCCTCGAGGATGTCCGCCCAGCGCTCCTCGGTGTAGACGCAGATGACGACGGAGAAGCCGCGTGGACTCACAGCACCTGTCCCCGGCCGATGACGGCGGGAACGGCCGCCGTCCGGCGCCCGCCGCGGCGCACGCGCTTCTCCTGGAGGATCACCCGCAGCACCCGGAGCCCGTCGCGCACGGCGCTGAGATTGCTGACGCCGTGGATGCGGTTGTACTCGTGGCTGGGCACCTCCTGGACCCTGAGTCCGGCCTTGACCACCCGGATGTTCATCAGGGTCTCTATCTCGAAGCCGGTGCAGTCCAGGGCGATCCTGTCCAGGCAGTGCTTCCAGAAGGCGTTGTAGCCGTAGCAGAGGTCGGTGTAGCGGGCCCCGAACTTGCGGTTGACCACCGTGCACAACGCCCAGTTGCCGAGCTTCCGGACAGGCGTCATGTCGTCCGTCCCGCCGCCGTTGGCGAAGCGGGAGCCCTTGGCGAAGTCGGCGCCCCCGACCAGGGCGGAGACGTAGCTGACGATCTCCTCGCCGTCCGCCGAGCCGTCGGCGTCGACCATCACGATGATGTCGCCGGTGCAGGCGGCGAAGCCACTGATCAGTGCGTCACCCTTGCCCTTGCCGACCTGTTTGACGACCACGACGTCCGGCCGGAGTTCACGGGCGACACGGACGGTGTCGTCGGTCGAATTCCCGTCGACGAGCACGACTTCATGAATCCAGTCGGGCAGCGTCTTGAACACATAGGGAAGATTCTCCGCCTCATTCATGGCCGGGATCACGACACTTACCGGCGGCGCTATCGCGAGATGGGAAGAGATCGGACGGTATTCGCTCTTCATTCGAGCGGTTTCGGTCACTTCGACGGCAGGTCTGATCGAGGAAGGCAGAACTGAACTCATGAGTCTTTTCCCTCTCGTCCGGTGGACGGCCCGCCCCCGGGCTGTCCGGATAAAGGTCCGGTTCGAAAGGGGGGTTCTCACCCCGGCCATGACGGCATGGCGCTCCGAGCTGGCTGGATGAGCTGGCACAACTGGCCGCACGGCGACCGACTCGACTGAGTACGGCCGCTGGGCACGGCACCCCCCTACCGCGCCCCGCTCCGGTGTCCACCGCGGCTGCCTGAGCCCTCCCCTGGAGCCGCCTGGTGATGGTCCGTTGCGGGTTGATCTACGACGGTATTAACGATTGGAACTGTATGGCAAGACATGCAATGACGTCTCGCCCTTTTCAGACTTTGACGGAACTGTCACATTCGGCTGCGGAATTGACGCTTCCTATTCTTCGGCGCGTTACGGCCCTTCGGGAGCTGCGCCGACAGGTAGACGATCAGCGCGGATACGGAAATGATCAGGACGTAATTCCGCGCTGACCTGCTGCCCGATGCCGACAGGGCATGCGCCGCAAGGAGATCGACCATGAGCGACCCGGCGACGGAGACGGTGAGCCGGCCCGTCCATTCCAGCCCCGGCAGCCAGGCGTGAAGCGCGGCGGCCGGGGTTGCGAAGAGGTGAAAGAGCGTGAAAGGGGCGCGCAGTGGTGAATCGATCCCTGTGAGAGCCAGCGTGGCGCCCACCCCTGCCACCGCGGCCGCCGCGCCCGCCAACAGGGGCAGCGCATCTGCCCCTGGTGTCCCTTTCTCACCGTTGATGATCCGCATTGGCGACTTTGCCCCCCGGTGCGCCGGATGCCGGATTTCAATGTGACGTACCGCCAGAGGCCCGTCAAGGACACCTTGTCCAAGCTTCTTGGCATGGACACTTCCGGAATTCCCGTCGGTACTGCTACCACGGAGTAGGCAGAGATCCTGCCCAAGGAGGTTCCATGAAAATGTCCAGACTCGTGGCGTTCTCGTCCTCTCTCCTGCTCGGCACCGTCCTCGCTCTGACCGGTGCGAGCGTCGCCCAGGCCCAGGAATCCGCACAGTCCGTCGACTACGTGGCCCTGGGTGACTCGTACTCGTCGGGTGTCGGTGCCGGCGCCTATGACAGTGCGAGCGGTGACTGCAAGCGCAGCACCCGCGCGTACCCCGCCCTCTGGAAGGCGGCCAACAACCCCGCCTCGTTCGCCTTCACCGCGTGCTCGGGTGCCAGGACCGGAGATGTCACGGCGGGTCAGCTCGGACCCCTCAGCTCCGCGACCGACCTCGTCTCGATCTCCATCGGCGGCAACGACGCGGGCTTCGCCGATGTCATGACCACCTGTGTCCTGCAGTCCGAAGCGACCTGTCTGAGCCGGATCGCCACCGCCCGCGCCTACGTCGACTCGACCCTCCCGGGCAAACTGGACTCCGTGTACGCGGCGATCAGCGCCAAAGCGCCCTCGGCCCACGTCGTGGTCCTCGGCTACCCCCGCTTCTACAAGCTCGGCGGCAGCTGCATCGCCGGTCTCAGCGAGAAGGAACGCTCCGCCATCAACGGCGCCGCCGACTATCTCAACGCCGCCACGGCCAAGCGTGCGGCCGATCACGGCTTCACCTTCGGCGACGTCGCCCCGACCTTCACCGGGCACGAGATCTGCTCGGGCAGTGCCTGGCTGCACAGCGTGAACTGGCTCAACATCGGCGAGTCCTACCACCCCACCGCCGCCGGGCAGTCGGGCGGCTATCTGCCCGTCCTCAACTCGAAGGCCTGACCGCACCCGTGTAGCGCGGCGCGCCGGCTCAGCCGTGCGCGGAGGAGGGGGCTCCGTCCTGCGGGGTCTCCTCCTCGCGCGTCAAGGAGAGGTTCTCCGGGCCTCCGCCGATGAGCTCGTCACGCCTCTGCCGACGCGCTCGTCACGGCCTTCCCGCCGCCCCTCTCGTCGGTGTCGCCGTCGCCCGTCAGCGCCCAGACGAGACCGCCGGCGACGAGCAGTGCGACGGCTGCCCCGACGGCCACCAGAACGCCCCTGCGCTTCATGCGTCCTGCGGGGCCCGGCAGGTCCACGGCCGGCCCGGGCTTTTCCGGCCGTCGCGTCCACGTCGCCCGACGGCGCCGGGCCCGGCGGACCGACCGCCCCGCCGGAGGGTGATCCGGTCCCGCCCGCGGCCAGGATCCGCAGCCGGCGCTCCGCCTCTCCTGCGGTGAGCCGCTCGGCCGGATCCTTGCGAAGCAGCCCCTCGATGACGGGGGCGAGCGCGCCGGCCCGTCGGAGCGCTGGCGGCTCCTCGCCGCCCACCGCGCGCAGGGTGTCGGCCGGAGTGTCCCGGCCGAACGGGGACCGCCCCTCGGTGGCGGCGTACAGAAGCACTCCGAGCGACCAGAGGTCGGATTCGGGCCCCGGCGTGCGCCCCAGTGCACGCTCGGGCGCAAGGTATTCTGGTGAGCCGATCGGTTCACCCGTCACGGTGAGTGCGGGCGCCTCCTGGACCGCGGTGATGCCGAAGTCCTTCAGCATCACCCGCCCGTCGTTGGCCAGCAGCACGTTGCCCGGCTTCACGTCGCGGTGCAGGGCGCCGGCCTCGTGGCCGCCGCGCAGCGCCGCGAGCACCTCGGCGCCGATCCGGGCCGCCCGCCGCGGGGACAGCGGCCCGTCGGCGTCCAGGACGTCGGACAGCGTGAGTCCGCGGATCAGCTCCATCACGATCCAGGGCCGGGAGTCCTGGGTGACCACGTCATGGACGGCGACGACATTGCGGTGCGAGACACGGGCCGCCGTCCGGGCCTCCCGCTCCAGGCGGGAGTGCAGCCGCTCGGTGTCGGCGGCGGTCATGACCCCCGGGGTCCGCACCTCCTTCACGGCCACCTCGCGCCCCAGCACCTCGTCGCGGGCGCGCCACACGATGCCCGCCCCGCCCTCGCCCAGTGGGTCCAGGAGGCGGTAACGATCCGCGATCACACGTCCGGTGCCCGGGACTTCGCTCATCGGTGACCCTCCATCAGCAGCGTTGCGCAGTACGGACGAATCACCTCCAAGCTAACCCAACCCGTCCCGGAGACGACAGGATCCGGTAACGGGCCGTCAACCCCCGTATGCAGGTGTGTAATCCTGCGGCCGGGATACACGAGTGTCACCGCGGGACGATAGGGTTAACCTGCCCGGGCCGGGTGCCCTCGTACGGGTGGGGAGTGACATGGAACAGATAACGGTGCGCAGCAGGCCGCGTGTGCCTGCCATTACATGTGGGAGCAGTGCGACCAGTTCGCGCCTCGACCGCCATCTCGCAGTGCTGGGCGGCCCCGCCGTTCCGCAGCGCGAGTCGGCGGAGGCGACGCTGCTGATGCTCGAGCTCACCTCGCGCGACGCCGCGCACACCCGCAGGAGCAGGAGCGCGCGAGTCTCGCTCTTCGCCCCGCTGCGGCGACTGCGGCGCTCGCTCTTCGGCAGCCGCCGCTGACCGACGGCTGTCACGACCGGTCCGGCCCTCCGCTCAGGGCCGCGCCCACGATCACTCCGCCCCGGCGCAGTGCTGCTGACCGCCCATCCGTCATCCCCAGGGCCGGCAGCGTTGCGTCGGTGTGCTCCCCAGCGCCGGTACGGCACCCACCGGCGCCGGCGCTTCTGCCCGGAGCCGTCCTTCCCGGCATCACGGCCCGGTCTCACAGCAGTGCGAACTGCCCTTCCGGGCCTTCCTCCTGGTGATCCAGTACGGACGCGGGCCGACGGGCCGACGCGGGCACGGGAAGCACCCCGGCCGAGCGCAGACCGTCCCGGGTCAGAGCGCCCGCCCCCTCCAGCCCGTCCCGCAGCGTCTGCTGCCGGGGCCGCAGTCCTGCCAGCAGCGCCAGGACGGTGATCAGTTCCAGCAGCTCCGAAGTCCGCTCCTGCGGCCAGCCGCGCGGCCCCACGGCGGCCAGCCCCTCCGCCGTCGCCGATCGGCGCTCGAACCAGAGCTCCAGCACCCGTACCCCGCTGACCCGGAATTCCCAGGCCGCGGCCGGAACGGGCGAGACACGTCCCTCGCCGAGGACGATCGCCTCCTCGTCGGCGTCGTAGCGCAGGCCGTCCGGCCGGGGCGGGATCGGGGCCCGCACATACGGGCGCCGGCCGCCGGGCAGGCGTGGGCGTTCCCCACCGCGTGCCCCGCGCAGCTGGAGCCGCAGCAGCTCCTGGCCGAGCTCCACGCCCTGCGCCCACAGGGCCCCGTCGGCGGGCAGTGGGACGAGGGGTCCCGCGGGGGAGGGGAGGGCGGCGGCGAGGGTCCAGGCCAGGAAGGATTCGGCGGTGACCGGCGCGCCGTACCGGCCGGCCAGCAGAGCGGACAGCCCCGGTGCGAGATTGGGCTCGCGTCCGCCCGGCCGCCGGTAGAGCGGCCGTATCCGGCCGGGCCGCCCGGCGGGGGAGTGCCCGTCGGGCAGCAGTGTGGTCGCGGACAGGGCGGAGCCGCCGCCCTGGGGCACGTATCCGTGCTCGACGGCGAAGAGCTGGTGCTCGTCGGCGACCCGCCACAGCTCCGGGCGGGCCGCGTCGAGCAGCCGGTGGTCCGGAATCAGCCACTGTTCGTCGAAGGGGCCGTGCAGGATCCGTACGGGTTCGGGGTACGGTCCCGGGTCCCGGGCGAACGCGCTCGTGCCGGTGGACCTGCCCGGCAGTGCCGCGGCCGGGATCAGCGGCGTACGGGAGCGGCTGGGCCGGAACAGGCGTTCCTGCTCCGCGCCTTCCGCTCCCACCAGCAGATCCCAGCGGGCCCGGAGCGAGGCGGCGTCGGGGGCCGTCACCCAGGAACGTCCCGTTCTCAGGGGCCGGACCGACCAGGGCATGAGGTCGTCCAGCAGCGGGAGCGCATCGCCCCCGCCGGCTCCGGCCGCCACCCGTGCTGCCACCGTGTCGTCCTCCCCGTCGCCACGTCCGCCGCCTCCGGCATCGTAACCACCCCGCCGTCGCGGCCCCGCGGTCAGTGCGCGTCGACGGTCACCGAGAAGGAGAAGCGGTCTCCCCGGTAGCGGATGCGCGCCACGTCCACGACCGTGCCGTCCTCGTCGTACGTCACGCCGGTGTAGTGCAGGATCGGGCTGAGCAGCGGGACCTGGAGCAGCTCGGCCGTGACGGGGTCGGCGAGGCGCGCCTCGACGGTGTCCGTGATCCGGGAGATCCGTACGCCGACGGAGTCCCGCAGCACCTTGGTCATCGGCCACCGCTCCAGATCGGCCACGTCGAGCCGGGCCGCGATCTCCGGGCGCAGCGCGTTCTCCGCCCAGTTGGTGGGCTCGCCCGTCCCGTCGTCGCAGCGGAGCCGCCGGTAGCTGACGACCTCGGGACAGTCCGGGAAGAACTCGGCGAGATCACCGGGGACGGGTGTCCGGCCGTGACCGAGCACGGTCGTCCGCTCGCCCGACTGCTGGGCGACGATCGTGTCGATCGAACCCAGCAGCCGGACCGGCGACACCCGCCGGGCGCGCGGCTCGATGAACGTGCCGCGCCGCCGGTGCCTGCTGATCAGCCCCTCGCTCTCCAGTTCCTTGAGGGCCTGGCGCATGGTGAGGACGCTGACGCCGTAGTGCGCGGCGAGCTGTTCCTCGGTGGGCAGCCGCGTCGAGGCGTCCTGGGGGCGGCCCAGTATGGAGGCCCGCAGGGACTGCGAGACCTGGTACCACAGGGGCAGCTTCCGGTTCAGCACCAGGGAGTCGGGGGCGAAGCCGGGCCGACTCGCCTCGTTCACCTGATTCATCCGGTTCACCCGATCTCTCTGCGACGCGGCCGGCGGCGCGGTCTCACGGCCGGAAGTTGCGGCTCAGACCCTGCCACACGTCGTCGTATCCGCGCTGCAGATGGCCGGCGCCCGCCGCCTGGGCCGTCGCCGTGACCGGCCAGCGGGTCTCGAACATGAAAGCCAGACCGTCGTCGATCCGCTGAGGCTTCAGCTCCGCCGCGCTCGCCCGGTCGAAGGTCTCCCGGTCCGGGCCGTGCGCCGACATCATGTTGTGCAGCGAGCCGCCGCCCGGCACGAAGCCGCCCGCCTTGGCGTCGTAAGCGCCCTCGATCAGGCCCATGTACTCGCTCATCACGTTGCGGTGGAAGTACGGCGGGCGGAAGGTGTCCTCGCCGACCAGCCAGCGCGGGGCGAAGACGACGAAGTCGACGCCGGCCAGCCCCGGGGTGTCGGACGGCGACGTCAGCACGGTGAAGATCGACGGGTCCGGGTGGTCGTAGCTGATCGTGCCCAGCACATTGAAGCGGCGCAGGTCGTAGACGTACGGCGTGTGGTTGCCGTGCCAGGCGACGACGTCGAGCGGCGAGTGGCCGTACGTCGCCGACCAGAGGTTCCCGCAGAACTTGTTGACCACCTCCACCGGGCCCTCGCGGTCCTCGAACGCCGCGACGGGCGCCAGGAAGTCCCGCGCGTTCGCGAGGCCGTTGGCGCCGATGGGGCCCAGGTCGGGCAGGACGAAGGGCTGCCCGTAGTTCTCGCAGACGTACCCGCGGGCGGTGGCGTCCAGCAGCTCGACGCGGAAGCGGACGCCGCGCGGGATCAGCGCCACATGGCCCGGCTCGGCCCGCAGCAGGCCCAGTTCGGTGCGGAGCAGCAGGCCGCCGCGCTCGGGGACGATCAGGAGCTCCCCGTCGGAGTCGCCGAACACCCGGTCCGTCATGGAGGAGTTCGCGCTGTACAGGTGTACGGCCATGCCGCTGCGCTGCGTGGCGTCGCCGTTTCCTCCCAGCGTCCAGAGGCCGGTCAGGAAGTCCGTACCGGGCGCGGGGTCGGGGAGCGGGTCCCAGCGCAGCCGGTTGGGGTCGGGGACCGCCTCGGTGAACGGGGCGGTGCGCAGGGTGCCGTTGTCGATGCGGACGAAGGCGGGATGCGCGGCCGAGGGGCGGATCCGGTAGAGCCAGGAACGGCGGTTACGGGCGCGGGGTTCGGTGAAGGCCGAGCCGCTGAGCTGCTCCGCGTACAGCCCGAGGGGGGCACGCTGGGGCGAATTGCGGCCGTGCGGCAGGGCGCCCGGGACGGCCTCCGAGCTGTGCTCGTTGCCGAAGCCGGAGGTGTGGCCGAGGTTCTCCGCCGTTTTCCTCGCCTGCTCGATGCCGCTCATCTTGCGCTCCCGGTGGATGAGGAATCCTGTGGATCCCCTGACGAAGAATCCTATGCATCACCGTAGGAATCGAAACGAGGCCCGTCAACGGCATACGGGCATCATGGAGCCGTGTCCCACGCTCATACGAACCTCCGACGCGTCCCCGTGCAGCAGCGCAGCGCCGACCGCCTCGCCCGAATCCTCGACGCCGGCGCCGCGCTGCTCGACGAGACCGGTTACGAGCAGCTCTCCACCCGGGCGGTGGCCGACCGGGCCGGCGTGCCCATCGGCTCCGTCTACCGCTTCTTCCCCAACAAGAGGGCGCTGGTCGACGCCCTGGCCGAGCGGAACCTGGAGGTCTACGCCGAGCGGGTCGTCGCCCGGCTCCAAGCGATTCCGGAGCGGGAATGGCGTGCGGCCATCGACGCCGTGCTCGACGAGTACCTGGCGATGAAGCGCTCCGTCCCCGGCTTCGCCCTCGTCGACTTCGGCCCTCCCGCGCCCGTCGCCGGGCCGCTCGACGAGGTGAACCGGCGCGTCGCCGAACGTCTGACGGAGCTGCTCTCCGGCCATCTCGGCCGGGGGCGCGACACGGCCGCCTCCGATGCCGGTCTGCTCCGCACGGTCCTGGTCTGTGTGCAGGCCGCCGACGCCCTGCTCCAACTCGCCTTCCGTGCCGACCCGGCGGGCGATCCGGACCTGATAGCGGAGACCCGGGTGCTGCTCCAGGCCTATCTCGCGGGGGTCCTCGAATAACCGGTGCGTGGGCGGCGGCACAACGGGTGGCTCCAGCACCTCGCCACCATCCGTACCGGTCGGTATGCTCGGTCCGCCGGGTGCCCGCGCCCGCCTGGTGCGCCGCGGGACGCCGGATCACGCCCGCGCGCCACCGCTGCCGCCGCCCCGGGGAGGGCCCATGTCCCACGAATCCCGCACCGCTCTGCGTGTCTGCCCACTCTGCGAGGCCACCTGCGGACTCACCCTCACCATCGAGGGCACGGCGGTCGCCGGCGCCCGCGGTGACCGCGACGACGTCTTCAGCCAGGGCTTCATCTGCCCCAAGGGCGCCTCGTTCGGAGGTCTCGACAACGACCCGGACCGGCTGCGCACCCCGCTGCTGCGCACCGACGGCGTCCTGCGCGAGGCGACCTGGAGCGAGGCCTTCGACGCGATCGCCGCGAGGATCCCCGCCCTGACCGAGGAGCACGGCAAGCAGGCCGTCGGAGTCTTCCTCGGCAACCCCAACGTGCACACGATGGCGGGCGGGCTCTATCCGCCACTGCTGCTGTCCACGCTCGGCACCCGCAACGTCTTCACGGCCAGCACCCTGGACCAGATGCCCAAGCACGTCTCCAGCGGGCTGCTCTTCGGGGACGCCCACGCCATCCCCGTACCCGACCTGGACCGCACCGCCCACCTGCTGCTGATCGGCGCCAATCCGCTGGAGTCCAACGGCAGCCTGTGCACCGCCCCCGACTTCCCGGGCAAGCTGAAGGCCCTGCGCCGACGCGGTGGCACCCTCACCGTCATCGATCCGCGCCGCACCCGCACGGCGCGCCTCGCCGACCGCCACGCCGCGATCCGTCCCGGCACCGACGCCCTGCTGCTCGCCGCGCTCACCCAGGTCCTCGTCGAGGAGAAGCTCACCGACCCCGGCGTGCTCGCCGAACACCTCGACGGCTACGACGAACTGACCGAAGCCATGGCGGACTTCACTCCCGAGGCCGTGGCGGCGGCCTGCGACCTGGACGCGGACACCATCCGGGACATCGCCCGCGAACTGGCCGCGGCCCCCGCCGCGGCCGTCTACGGGCGCATCGGCAGCTGCACAGTCGAGCACGGCACCCTGGCCAGCTGGCTCGTCGACGTACTCAACATCCTCACCGGCAACCTCGACCGCCCCGGCGGTGCGCTCTTCCCGCTCGCCGCTACCGCCCGCGCCCCGCGCGCCGCCGCCCCCGGCAAGGGATTCGCCCTCGGCCGCTGGAGGAGCCGGGTCTCCGGACACCCCGAGGCCAAGGGGGAACTGCCCGTCGCCGCTCTCGCCGAGGAGATCGAGACACCGGGGGAGGGCCGGATCCGGGCCCTGATCGTCATCGCCGGCAACCCGGTGCTCTCCGCCCCGGACGGAGACCGCCTCGACCGGGCACTCGCCGACGGCCTCGACTTCATGGTCAGCGTCGATCCGTACCTGAACGAGACCTCCCGTCACGCCGACGTCGTCCTGCCCCCGCCGCCGCCCTCGCAGAGCGCCCACTTCGACTTCGCGCTCAACTCCCTCGCGGTACGCAACCAGGTGCGCTACAGCCGCCCCGCCGTCGCGCTGGAGGACGGCCGGATGGACGAGAGCGAGATCCTCGCCAGGCTCGTCCTCGCCGTCGGCGGCATGCACGGCGCCCCGGCGGAGGCCGTCGACGACCTCGCCATCATTGCGGCCCTCGCCAAGGCGGGGGCCCCCGAGGCGCTCGCCGGCGAGCTGACCGGCCGCACCGGCGCCGAACGGCGCCTCGACCTGATGCTGCGCCTCGGCCCGTACGGCCTCACGCTGGAACAGCTCCTCGCGCAGCCGCACGGGATCGACCTCGGCCCGCTGAAGCCGCGCCTCCCGCAGGTGCTCAGGACCCGCAGCGGCCGCATCGAGCTGTTCCCGGCGCCGATCGCCGCCGATCTGCCCCGGCTCCGCGCGTCGCTCGGTGCGCGGCCCGCCGGACTCGTCCTCGTCGGCCGCCGCCATCTGCGGTCCAACAACAGCTGGATGCACAACGTCGCCGCGCTGCGCGGCGGCTCGAACGTCTGCACCCTGCAGATCCATCCCCACGACGCGGCCCGGATCGGACTCACCGAAGGGGACACGGCCCGGATCACCGCGGCGGGAGGCGAGGTCGAGGCGCCCGCCGAGATCACCGACTCGGTGCGGACCGGGGTCGTGAGCCTTCCGCACGGCTGGGGCCACAGCCGCCCGGGAACCCGCATGTCGGTCGCCGGGGCGGAGCCGGGCGTCAATGTGAACCAGCTCCTGGACGGCACCCTCCTGGACCCGCTGTCCGGTACCGCCGTGCTCAACGCCGTCCCCGTCTCCGTAGCACCAAGTCGTTGACCTGGGGTTTTGCTCGTATTGCTCACACGTCAACATCTTGTTAACGCCGCTTCAGGGCCCCTAACGTCATCCGGACCGCCGAGACCGGTGGGAGTTCAAAGGTGAACGTTAGGTATCCCATATGTTGACAATCCTCGGCTTCGCCATGATCGCGACCTTCCTGGTCCTGATCATGACGAAGAAGATGTCGCCGATCGCGGCGCTGGTCCTGATCCCCGCCCTGTTCTGCGTGGCCGTCGGGCAGGGCGCGAAGCTCGGTGACTACGTCATCGAAGGGGTTGGTACCCTCGCGCCGACCGCGGCGATGCTGATGTTCGCCATCGTCTACTTCGGCGTGATGATCGACGTCGGTCTCTTCGACCCGGTCGTCCGGGCCATCCTGCGCTTCTGCAAGGCCGACCCGATGCGGATCGTCGTCGGTACGGCGCTGCTCGCCGCGATCGTCTCGCTGGACGGCGACGGATCCACCACCTTCATGATCACGGTCTCGGCCATGTATCCGCTCTACAAGCGGCTGAAGATGAGCCTGGTCGTGATGACCTGTGTCGCCGCCACCGCGAACGGGGTCATGAACACCCTGCCCTGGGGCGGCCCCACCGCCCGGGCGGCCACCGCGCTCAAGGTGGACGCGGCCGACATCTTCGTCCCGATGATCCCGGCTCTCGCCGTCGGCCTCCTCGCCGTCATCCTCCTCGCCTGGGTCCTCGGCCGCCGCGAGCGCAAGCGCCTCGGCATGCTCACCCTCGACGAGGCGCTGGTGACCGAGCGCGAGCCCGAGACCGTCCTCGTCGGCGCGGGCGGCGGCGACCGGCTCACGAAGACTCCGAAGGGCACCGGCACCGGCACCGGTGGCACGGGGAGTGCGGACGGCGCCGAAGGCGACGACGAGGACCAGGAGTTCAAGGGACTCGACCCCAACAGGTCCACGCTGCGCCCCAAGCTCTACTGGTTCAACGCCGGCCTCACCGTCGTCCTGCTGGCCGCGATGATCCTGGAACTCATGCCGATCCCGGTGCTCTTCCTGCTCGGCGCGGCCCTCGCCCTCACCGTCAACTTCCCCCACATGCCCGACCAGCGGGCCAGGATCGCGGCCCACGCCGACAACGTGCTCAACGTCTCCGGCATGGTCTTCGCCGCGGCCGTCTTCACCGGCGTGCTCACCGGCACCGGTATGGTCGAACACATGGCGGACTGGCTCGTCGGGGCGATCCCCGACGCGATGGGCCCGCACATGGCCGTCGTCACCGGTCTGCTGAGCCTTCCCCTCACCTACTTCATGTCCAACGACGGCTTCTACTTCGGAGTGCTGCCCGTGCTTGCCGAGGCCGGCGCCGCCCACGGCGTCTCCCACCTGGAGATCGCGCGTGCCTCCATCGCGGGACAGCCGCTGCACATGTCGTCCCCGCTCGTGCCCGCCGTCTACGTCCTGGTCGGCATGGCCAAGGTCGAGTTCGGCGACCACACCCGGTTCACCGTCAAGTGGGCCGTGCTCACCTCGCTGGTGGTCCTCGGCGCCGGAATCCTCTTCGGAATCATCTGATGCCTCCGGAACCACGGCCCGGCAGGGGCTGGCTGCTGCGCCTCGTCATCGCCTTCGCCTTCGCGCAGGGGGCGGTGTCGATGGCGCGGCCCGCCGTCTCCTACCGGGCTCTCTCGCTGGGTGCCGACGAGCGCGCGATCGGTGTCATCGCCGGTGTGTACGCGCTCCTGCCGCTCTTCGCCGCCGTACCTCTGGGCCGCCGGACCGATCACGGCCGCTGCGCGCCGCTGCTGCCCGTCGGGGTCGTCCTGATCGGCGGCGGCTGCGCGCTCAGCGGCACCTCGGGCTCCCTCACGGCGCTGGCCGCCTGGAGCGGGGTCATGGGCCTCGGCCACCTCTGCTTCGTGATCGGCGCCCAGTCGCTCGTCGCCCGGCAGTCGGCGCCTGCCGAACAGGACCGCAACTTCGGCCACTTCACCATCGGCACCTCCCTCGGCCAGCTCGTGGGACCGATCGCCGCGGGCTACCTCATCTCCGAGCGTGACGGCGCGATGGCCGGTACGAGCGCCCTCGCCCTGATCGTCTCGGCGGCCGTCGCCGCCGTCTCCTTCACCTCGCTGTGGCGCATCGAGCACCGCGGTGCCGCCGGGGTGCCCCGGCAGGCCGCCCGGAAGGTTCCGGTGGGCAGCATCCTGCGCACCCGGGGGGTCCCGGCCGGCATCTTCATCAGCCTCGCCGTGCTCAGCGCCACCGACATCCTCACCGCCTATCTGCCGGTGGTCGGCGAACACCGAGGTATCCCACCCGCCACCGTCGGCCTGCTGCTCAGCCTGCGGGCCGCCGCGACCATCGCCTGCCGGCTGGTCATGACACCGATGCTGCGCGCGGTGGGCAGGGCCGCCCTCCTCTCCACGACCTGCCTGCTCGGCGGCCTCCTCTGCGCGGCCATCGCCCTGCCCGTCCCGGTGTGGGGGCTCGCCGTGATGCTCGCCGTGCTGGGCTTCTGCCTGGGCGTCGGCCAGCCGCTCTCGATGACCACCGTCGTGCAGGCGGCCCCTGCGGCGGCCCGCTCCACCGCGCTGGCCCTCAGGCTCACGGGCAACCGGCTCGGCCAGGTCGCGGCCCCCGCCTCGGCCGGGCTGATCGCCGGAGTCGCGGGCACCGCCGCGCCGTTCGTGATGCTGGGCGTCCTGCTCGTCGGGGCGGCGGGACTCGGGCTGCGGGGCGGCGGGGCCGGGGCGGCGGACC
>NZ_JBHWZS010000203.1:14928-15536 GCF_042728155.1 Streptomyces sp. NPDC060209 | reverse complement strand
CTCCGCCGTCAGCAGCCTGGCGTACAGACCGAGCTGCAGCTGAGCGATCCCGGGGACCCGCTGTCGGACGTGAGGGACGGCCGTGCCGACCTGGCCCTCGTGGTCCGGCCGCGCGACCAGCCGTCCGTCGACGGCATCCGGTTCGTATCTCTGCTCGACGACAGGTATCTCGCCGTGCTGCCGGAGGAACACCCACTCGCCGCGCATCGGGAGATCGAGTTGAGCGACCTCGCCGATGAGCCGTGGATCAGGAGCGACCGGCCGGGCCCCTGTCTGGACCCCGTTCTCGACGCCTGCGCTTCGGCAGGCTTCAGCCCCTCGTTCGTGGTGGAGAGCGAGGATCACGCAACGGCGCAGGCGTTCGTGGCCGCGGGGCTCGGCATCGCCCTGATTCCGGAGCTGGGGATCGGCGCCTCACATCCGGCCGTGGCCGTCCTCAGGGTCCGCAACCCGGAACCGGTCAGATCGATCCATGCGGCGGTGCGGGAGTCGGCACCGGCCGGGGGGGCCGGCCAGCGGCGGGGGGGCGGCGCTCGGGCGGCCCCCGCCGGCGGGGGGCGCGAAGTGTTATTAATTTTTATAGGCCCGCGGGAGCGGTCGGAGGGGCC
>NZ_JBHWZS010000203.1:0-14918 GCF_042728155.1 Streptomyces sp. NPDC060209 | reverse complement strand
TCTGACCTCACCTGGCGGGGGGGGGGGAGCCGCCCCCGGCGGGCCAGCCCGCATTGCGCGGGCTGCTCGACTCGCTGCGGACCACGGCGGCCGGGCTCCAGTAGTGCTTATTCATGTTCATCCGCCTGCTGCCGAGTGCCGAGTGCCGGGAGGAGGATGCGGTGCTCCGGCAGTGAGTTCAGATTCCTGAGTGCCCCTGCCGTGAGGTGCCGCTGCACTGCCCTCCGCTCCTCGGCGTACTCCTCGAAGCACATCTCGCCGTGCCTCTTGATGCGTTCGGCCCTGGCCGCTCGAAGAGCGTGCCCGTGCCACGGGCCGGCTTCGTGGCGGCCATATAGTGTGACTCCTCGGCGTCCGATGGAATTTCGTGGGCCGTGGTCACGAGGACGTCGTCGGGGCACGCCGGGACCGGGAGGCCGCCTCCGACCGCTTCGGCCATGTCGACGGGGTACCCCGGTGACCGCATCCCCGCACCTGCCCTGCCCTGCCCTGCCCAACGCCACCATCGCACCACGTGGCAACCAGACACGCCCGAAAGGGAGCACACGATGACTCAGGCCGCCACCCCCCTCGTCCGGAACGTGGACGCCAGGCACCGCTACGAGATCCTGGTCGACGAGGTGAGTGCGGGGTTCACCGCCTACCGCGACCGCGACGGGCAGCGGGTCTTCTTCCACACCGAGATCGATGACGCCTTCGCGGGGCAGGGACTGGCCTCCGTTCTCGTACAGGAGGCGCTGAGCCACGTACGGGACTCGGGCAAGCGCATCGTTCCGGTCTGCCCGTACGTGGCGAAGTTCCTCAAGAAGCACGAGGAGTTCGCCGACATCACCGACCCGGTCACACCTGAGATCCTGCAGTGGCTGGAGGCCACCCTGGCTCGCTGAACGGCCCGTTCCCGCTACTCGATCCGCCCGGACGGCGGCCGGGTCGCGGTAGTCGGGCGCCCTCAGGCCGGCCGCAGCTCGAACCAGTCGAAGGCCGGGGTGCCCCGGGTCGCGTACATACCGACGACCCGGCCGGTGAACCCTCCCGCGACCTCTGTGGTGAGGTAGCGGCCGTCGAGCTCCGCGAGGATCTCGAAGTGTCCGTCGTCGGTCTCGTACCCGAGGCGGAGGGTGTCGGGGGCGCCGACGCGCAGGCCGGACGGGGCCCCGGCGTCGGGACCGGCAGGACGTACGGTGACGGTGGGCGGCAGGACATCGGTCGTGGTCACGTCGATCCGCAGCGTCAAAGGACCGGAGGGCACGGACCGTTCGGCGATCGTCCCACGCAACGGACCGATGCGGGCGACCGCACGCACCGTGCCGTCCTCCAGCTCCACCTGGAAGTGGTGCGCCTCGTCCAGCCGCACGGCAAGGCCACCCCTGCCTCCTTCCCCGACGTCGACCCGCGTCCGCGCGCCGCAGTCGGGATCGCGCTGACGCCGTCCCACGAACAGCGCTCCGGGCTTGTCCATACTGTCCGCACGGGCGTGCAGCACCAGGTGGCCGGGCCGTTCGTCAAGGCGTACGGCGCTCGGGTCGTGCCGCCTCAGCGACACCCAGCAGGGCGCGAGGGCGAGGGAGTCGAAGTCGTCGCGGTGCGGCTCGGCGGGCCAGGGATGCGGAGCCAGCTCCGGTGCCGGAGCGCGGAGTTCCAGCGGCCCAGGCAGCGGCCACTCGTCCTCCCACCGCACCGGCGCCAGGAATGTCTCCCGGCCCATACCGTGGAACTTCGGGGTGTCACCGCGGGGCCGAGTACCGAGCAGCACCATCCACCAGGTGTCGTCGTGCGCTTTCACCAGATCGCCATGTCCGGTGTTCTGCACCGGGTGGCCGGTACTGCGGTGCGACAGCACGGGGTTGTCCGGGTGCGGTTCGAACGGCCCCGGCAGAGAGCGGGCCCTGGCGATCGACATCGCGTGCCCGCGTTCCGTCCCGCCCTCCGACAACAGCAGATACCACCAGTCACCGATCCGGTAGAGGTGCGGGCCCTCGGGATACTGGAGCCCGCTTCCCGACCACATCTCCACGGGCTCGCTGAGCAATTGCCCCGTCTCCGGCTCGATGCGCACCCCGCGGATCCCGTCATTGGAGAACACGCACCAGCAGTTCCCCTCGTCGTCCCAGGCCAGGTCGGGATCGATGCCGGGGATGCCTACCGGCACGGGCTCCGACCACGGGCCGGCGGGGTCCTCGGCGGTCACCAGGACGTTACCCGCCCCCGCCACCACGGTTGTGATCATCCAGAAGCGGCCGCCGTGGTGCCGCAGCGTGGGGGCGTACACCCCGCACGAGGACGGGGCGTCATCAGGCAGTGTCAGCTGTGACGGACGGTCCAGCGCATGCCCGATCAGCCGCCAGTGCACGAGGTCCCTGCTGTGCCACAGCGGTACGCCGGGCACGTACTCGAAGCTGGACGTCGCCACGTAGTAGTCCTCGCCGACGCGGCAGATGCTCGGATCCGGACTGAAGCCGGGTATCACGGGATTGTCGAAGAACGCCATGATCTGTCCTCGGGGCTCGGGCCAGGACCGTGTCCCACGGTCATGATCGTTGAAGCGCTTCGAAGATGGCAGCCGGGCGGAAGGGTGTCAATAGGCTCTGCCGGAAGTAGGGCAGGAGCATTACATCAGCCAATTCGGACGGCGAGTGGTCCTCGGGCGTAGGAGCGTCTAGCGCCTGCCTCAACATGCCTGTCGAAGCGCTTCGACAGACATCGCGTGCCCCCTTCTCCCGCGGCCGCAAGGCGCTTCGGCCCTCGCTGGAAGCCTCGTGCGCCCCATGCGTTTCAGGCACCGGCGTTTCGGCCATATCGCGGCGTCGAGCCCGCCGTCGCCGACGTCTCGCTCACCCTGCGTCGCGGCGAGATCCTGACCGTCGTCGGCAAGATTCTGCCCGTCGTCGGCAAGAACGGTTCGGGCAAGTCGACATCGGCCAAGCTCATCCGGCGGACTCCCCTGCTGATCCTGGACGGGCCGACGTCGCAGATGGACCCACGCGGGGAGTGCATGGCGGCCTGGCTGGCCGGCTGAGCACGGGCAGATCCTGCCGGAGGACACCACGTTGGCCGAGGCATGGCTGGACGCGACGGCGACGCCCCTGCGGGGAGCCGGTGTTGTGTGGGTTTCACTGCGGAGACCGAGGAGACCCTGCGTGCGACCGGATTGGTTTCCCGGGCGGCACGTATCCGTTGAGCTGTGGCGCGAGCGACTGGAGGAAAGCGGCGAGGTGCGCATGCACGAGGCTGCTAAAAGCTTCCTGGCGGAGTCGGGCGGCCCGAGTGTGGGGATCGGTGGGCCGGGCACCACGTGCGCCAGGTCGCCCCTCCGGAACACGCCTCTCGCGTGGTTGAGAACCGGGTGCCCGATTCGCTTTCTCTGAGATCACCTCATTGGAACGGCACCGCTTCCAAGCTGCCACATTTCATAGTTCCCACATTCTGCCGTGATCTCGGCCGCCGCCTGAGCCGCGGTGAAGAAGTCGTCGACCACCGGCGAGGTGTGCGATGCCGCCACCGCGAGGCACACCTGGTCGGACGCCAGATCCGGGACGGGCACGTAGCTGATGTTCGGATGCGAGTAGAACACGGTCGCCGAACGGGCCAGGAACGAGATGCCCCGGCCGGCCGCGACATGCTCGAGCGTCTCGTCCACCCCGCGCACCCGGTACCCGGCGTTAGGGTGCGGCCTCCTGGTGGGCTGCGTGCTCGTGTCCATATGCCAGACCAGAGGCTCGCCGGCCAGGTCGGCCTCGGTGATCTGCTCCCGGCCGGCCAGTTCGTGGCCGGCGGGCAGCACCGCCACCAGCGGCTCGGTATACAGCGGGGCGACGCGCAGGCCGGCCTCGTCCATGGGCAGTCGCACATAGCCGACGTCGATGCGGCCGTCGAGCAGCATCGGGGCCTGGTCGTCCCATTCGATCCGCTGCACGTCCACCAGAACGTCTGGGTGCCGGGCGGCGAACAGCCGTACCGCCGGGGCGACCGCGATGCCCGCCCGGAAGCCGACCATTATCCGCTGGCTGCCCCGCGCGGCCACGGTCACCCGGCGGCGGGCCGCGTGCGCGGAGGCCAACAGCGGGCCGGCGTCGGTCAGCAGTTGCCTGCCGGCGTCGGTCAGCGCCACGCCGTGGCTGTCCCTTGTCAGCAGCGGGGTGCCGAGATCCTTTTCCAGCGCGCGGATCTGCCGACTGAGCACCGGCTGCGCGATGTGCAGCTCATCGGCGGCGCGGCCGAAGTGCAGCCTGTCGGCGACGGCGACGAAGTAGCGCAACTTGCGCAGGTCCAGATCCATGAAGCCTCCCGCCGGCGATGCCTTCAGGGTATCGCAGCGGCTGAAAGAGGTCTTGGACACCCCTTCAGGCCAATGACATTCTCCATAGGTACCCGATGGGGCCGGAGCGAATTAGGCATAGGAATTCGACATCGGGACTTGGTAGCAGGCCCCGAACCAGAATCAGCACATCATGAATTGAGCCAGGCCCGCCGCGTCATTCGCCGGCATCGACGACACAACCGTCAACAACGATCGGGTAGGGCATGGCGCCCTATTCAGCACCAGAAAGCAGGCACACCAATCAGCAGCGTCAGCATTATCGGCCTGGGGAACATGGCCAGCGCCCTGGCCGGCCGGGCACTCGCCGGCGGCAACGCCGTCGAGATCATCGGTCGCGACCCGGCCAAAGCCAAGGAAGTTGCCGCCGCGCTCGGCGGCGCCACTGTCGGGACGGCCGGCATCGCCCCGGCCGGGGACATCGTTGTCCTCGCCGTGCCGTACGCCAGCGCGGCGGCGGTGGTTGGCGAGTACGGGGACGCACTGCACGGCAAGGTCATCATCGACATCACCAACCCCGTCTCCCCCGATTTCAAGGGCCTTGTCACCCCCGACGGCAGTTCCGCCGCGCAGGAGATCGCCAAGGCCGCCCCCGCCGGCTCGCATGTCGTCAAGGCGTTCAACACCCTGTACTCCAATGTTCTGGCCGCCGGCCCAGCCGATGGCCGCCGATTGGACGTGTTCATCGCCGGCGACGACGCGCAGGCAAAGAGACGCGTGTCAGCGTTCATCGAGAGCCTGGGACTGCGCCCGATGGACACCGGGCAGCTGCCAATGGCGCGGACACTGGAGAACGCCGGCCTGTTGATGCTGGGTCTCGTCGCCCACTCCGTCAAGCACACAAACTTCTCCCTCGGCGTCAGCATTCTCAGCTGAGCGCACCCGCGCCACCACTTCTCGCGCCACATCATTCACAAGGAGCAGTAGCGTGCGCGTTTTCGTCACTGGCGGGACCGGCCATTCCGGTTCGTACATCATCCCCGAGCTCATCGCCGCCGGGCACGAGGTCACCGGCCTGGCCCGGTCGGACACGGCAGCGGCGGCGGTGTCCGCGCTCGGCGCGAAGGTGCGTCGCGGCGACCTCGAGGATCTCGACGGGCTCAAGGAGGCGGCCGGGGATTCCGACGGCGTCATCCACGTCGCGCACAGGCAGGACTTGCTTCCGTCCGGCGGGATCGACGCCGTGGCCGCCGCGGAGCTCCCGATCATCCTCGCCTACGGCGAGGCACTCGCGGATACCGGAAAGCCGCTGGTCGCGGCGGGCAGCATCGGCTCGCCCGGGAACCTGGGCCGGCCGGCCACCGAGGAGGACCCGGCCCTTCCCGGCGGCGATGAGTACAAGGGTTCCCTGCGGGTTCGTAACGTCGTGGAAACCGCCGTAGTCGGCCTCGCCGAGCGGGGAGTGCGGTCCTCGGTCGTGCGGATTGCCAACATCGCGCACAGCACGACCGATCGCGCCGGCTTCCTCATGCAGCTGATCGCGCTCGCGAAGGAGAAGGGCTTCGTCGGCTACCCCGGAGACGGCGCGAACCTGTGGAACGCCGTGCACGTCCGCGATGTCGCCTCCTTGTTCCGCTTGGCGCTGGAGAAGGGGCCGGCTGGCCAGAATTGGCACGCGGTCGGGGACGGGGCCATCCCGCTCCGCGAGATCGCCGAGGCCATTGGCAGCCGTCTGGGCCTGCCCACCGTGAGCGTTCCCGCGGACGTACTGATGGTGCCGGGATACTTCGGGTTCCTCGCGAACATAGTCACGCAGAACTACCCGGCGTCAAACCTCATCACCCGCCGGACCCTCGGCTGGGAACCCGCTCAGCCCGGCCTGCTCGCCGATTTGGACAACGGCCATTACTTCTCCGCCGGCTGACGGCAGGGACCCGGATCGCAACGAGTCCGGTAAATGAGAAGGATACGGCTCTTCTGGAGGGGCCTGAGAATATGACGACGACTGTGGGATTCATCGGAAGCGGATACATCGGCAGTACCGTCGCGCGGCTCGCCATCGAGGCCGGGCACCATGTCGTGCTCAGCAACTCGCGCGGTCCGGAAACGCTCGCGGACACTGCCGCGGAACTGGGGCCGCGGGCATCCGCGGCGACGAGCGAGGAGGCCGCGGCGGCCGGTGACATCGTCGTGGTCACGGTGCCGGTCAATGCCTTCCCCAACTTGCCCGCCGCGCCACTGGCCGGGAAGACGGTCATCGACACGTGCAACTACGGCCCCGAGCGTGACGGGCACATCCTCGAGCTGGACAGCAAGTCGCTCACCTCCAGCGAGCTGCTGCTGCGGTACATCCCGGACGTCATGCTCGTGAAAGCATTCAACAACATCTTCTTCAAACACCTGCTGTCACTCGCCCGCCCGGCGGGGACGGCCGACCGCTCCTACCTGCCGATCGCCGGGGACTCCGCGCCGGCGAAGGCGGCGGTGACCGAATTCATCGAATCCATCGGGTACGGCGTGGTAGACGCGGGACCGCTGGCCGATAGCTGGCGGCAGGCGACGGGCACGCCGGTGTGGGGGACCCCGTATGGGCCGTTCTCGGACGAGAAGGGCCAGCCGGTCGGCGAGAACGCCATCCGCGCGGCACTGGCCGCCGCAACGCGGTAACCGCAAGTTGGCGCGGGCCGCGGTACGGTCCGGCCGTGTTGTGGCCCCGTCCGGTAGGTGTGGGGCGGGGCCACAACACAGAACTCTGCCCAACTTGTCGTTGGGTTCCGGTACTTCAGCTTTGGTGCCTCAAAGGCTCACCCCGTTCCACGTCAGCTACCTCTCGTGCCAGGCACCTGCCTGTATCCGGCCGGTTGCGCGGGACGACCGCGAAGGGTGCGGCCGCGGTGTCCCGGTTTCCCGTCGCCTTTCGGCGTACCGGCATTCGTTTCTTGGACCGTCCTGTTCCCGCCGGGGGATTGGGCCTCCCTCACTTCTCCAACTGCCGTACCCGCGCGGAAAGACGCCTCATTGGCTACCGACGAGCGAATTGAACCCGCCCAGCCCAACTGTGCGCCGGAGTCAGTTCGGCCGGTCTAACAACGGCTAACACAATGAGGTGTTTCGGTCCTGGTGACCGTGTCCGCGTCAGGAGTTCAGCGTTGTCACGGCATGGGGGCTTCGCCGTGGATCGTGTCGGATGACCTGTGGGAGCGGATGGAACCGCTGCTGCCACGCAGGGAGCGCAGGTTCCGGCACCCAGGCCGGAAACCTCTGCCGGACCGGCAGGTGCTGTGCGGCATCCTTTTCGTGCTGCACACCGGCATCCAATGGGAGTACCTGCCCAAGCAGTTGGGCTTCGGGTCGGGTATGACCTGCTGGCGGCGCTTGCGGGACTGGAACGAGGCCGGCGTGTGGCAGCAACTGCACGAAGTACTGCTGGCCGAGCTGAACGCGGCGGCTCGTCTCGACTGGTCGCGGGCGGTGGTCGACTCCAGCCACGTGCGGGCCATAAAAGGGGGAGCCGGACGGGACCGAGTCCGGTCGATCGTGGCCGAACCGGATCGAAACACCACCTGATCACGGACGGGCATGGCACCCCGCTCGCCGTGATCCTCACCGGTGGCAACCGCAACGACGTCACGCAGCTCATGCCGCTGATCGACGCCATCCCACCTGTCAGGGGTCGGGTCGGGCACCCACGACGCAAACCGGATTCGCTCTTCGCGGACCGCGGGTATGACCACGACATCTACCGCGACCAGGTCCGACAACGCCGCATCGTCCCTGCCATCGCCCGCCGCGGCACCCTTCACGGCACAGGACTGGGCACCTACCGCTGGGTCGTCGAGCGCAGTTTCGCCTGGCTCCACGGCTTCAAACGCCTCCGCATCCGCTGGGAACGACGAGCAGACATCCATGAAGCCTTCCTCAAACTTGCCTGCTGCCTCATCACTCACCGACAAGTGCTGTCCCTTACCTAGTCGGCACCCGCCCACGCCGAGGAGCGGTCCGGCAGACTGATCGCATGAACCGTGACGGCCTGGAATCAGCACTCGCGCGGGACGACAGCACATCTGCCCGTGCCGCTCTGGCCGAACTCCGGGCAGGCGCGGACTTCGAGCTATTCCACAGCCAAACCGCGTCCGCACGCCAACTCTGGGACATCTGGTCCCACCGGCACCAGGTCATGCTCGACACCAAAGTCACCCCCCGTCCCGGACTGGCCAAAGCCGTCGACAGACTCCACGCCGCGGGAACAGCCCAGGTCTACCTGGCGACGATCACCGGCTCACAGCGTCGATTCACCGTCTTCCTCTCGGAAGACCTCATCCGCTCCATCGCCTGCATGTAGTCGAACATCTCATTGTGTTAGCCGTTGTAAGGGCTGTCCCGTAACACCCGGCGGGCGCACGACGACAGCTACGGCATCTCGCCGCGTTGTCGGGTCGCCCGAATACGCCCAGTATGAGGACGCCCCTCCGCCTTGCGATGCACCGCATCCGACGCCGCGCGCTGATCCACCGGGCATTACGGGACAGCCCTTAGCCTCGCGCTTTCGTCAGCGCGCTCGTCCATGCCTTGACCGAATAAGCGAATAGTGCCCCTGATCTGCAACGATGTGATTCATTCAGGGCTCTGTCAGCCGCACGGGGAGAGGCACTCTTCAGGTGAGTGAGCGTATCGGGTGGTACCCGAGTGTCCGTGTCGAGGCTGGACGCAGCGAAGCGGGCTCACCGGTCGGAGTCGTTCTTCTCGGCGGTCCTGAGGTGGGTGTCGAACCAGTCGATCGCGACCGTGGAAGAGAGTTCGAACTGCTGGATGTAGGACAAGAAGTGGTTGCCGTCCGTGAGGACGAGCTTCTTCGGTTCGCAGGCGCGGTTGAAGCCGTCGAGGGCAATGTCGGCGGGGGCGACGTCGTCGCCCTTGGCCACGAGCATCAGCAGGGGGGTGGGGGCGATACGGGAGATCCACTGACCGGGTTCGTAGGCGCGGGCGCGGCGGTTGGACTGAAGGGTCACCTCGTTCGTCCACGTGTCGTCCCGTGCCCGGTGCAGGTAGAAGTCGGCCGCGCCCTTCTGTGGGTAGGCCGCCGGGGAGCCATGGCTCGTGTCGGTGTCGACGAAAGGTACGTAGACGGGCGGCTTGCCGGCCAGCTGGTCGCGTTCGTCCTGGTGGAAGCGCTCTTCCAGGGCGCGTACCTCGTGGGGCGGGACGCGGCGCAGTCCGGTCTCGTAGCCGCTGACGGTGGGAGACTGGGCGTAAACGGCTTTGATGCGGCGGTCGGTGGCCCCGAGGACCAGGGCGTGACCACCGGCGTAGCTGAATCCCCAGATGCCGATACGCTGTTCGTCGATTTCCCCGCGTGTGCCGAGGTAGGTGATCGCCCATCGCCAGTCCGCGATCTGCTGGTAGGGGTCGATGTCCTGGCGAGGTGTGCCGCCGCTGTCGCCGAAGTTGCGATGATCGTGGAGGAGAACCGCGTAGCCGGCCTCGCTGAAGCGGCGGGCTGTGTGCTCGATGCTGTGATGGCGGGTGCCGCCGAAACCGTGGGCCATGGTGATGGCGGGCAACGGCTTCTCGGCGTTCTCGGGAAGGAACAGCCAGGCGGCCAGTTCGATGCCGTCCGGCAGGGGAATGGTTACGTCGATGCGCTCAACCATGGCGGACACTCCTTCAAGGGATCTCTGTTCACGCGTCGTGGTGTCGCGGCCGCTCAGGTCTGAATGAATTCCTACGTCCGCTTGAGGCTCGGCGGCGCCGCATTCGCCTCGGATTTCTCACGGCCTGCCCGCCTGCGTTCGCGACCCCGACGGCATGGACGTCATGTTCTTCCCGTGCTGTGCGCCGCAGGCGGATCGATCGCGATCGCATGCGCGAGAGGATCCTCCGAGGCCGGGTCACCACCATGAAGAGGGCAACCACGAGGGCCGCCCCATATCGTCGAGGTCGGCATACCCGCGGCTTCGCCTCGGCATTGAGGGCATCCGTCCCGTGCGCCGCGAGAATTTTCGGTCATGAGACCGACAAGAATCCTTCAATGTCTCTCTGCAGCGTGCCAGGAGCATTCTTCAGCGGCCTGGGTGGTTCCCTGCCCATACCGTGGGGGTTCGGCCTGACCACGGACTTGCCTGTTCGAGTTGGCCGGCGAGGCGGAAGAGTCGGATTTCAAGGCCATATCCGGCGGCGAACTGCATACCGACCGGGAGCCCCGTCCCGGCGTCGGCCGTCACAGGTACGGACATGGCGGGCGTGCCCGCCACGTTGAACGGCATGGTGAACGGCGACAGGTCATTGATGCGCTCTATCCAGCCGAGACCGTCCAGTGTCTCCGCACCCTCGGTATGGGTGCCCAGAAGCACGGGAGGCTCCGGCAGGGTCGGCGTGAGGAGGATGTCGTACTCGTCGAAGTACCGCGCCAGGCTTCGGGCCACCCGGTTTCGCATCGCGAGAGCGGTGAGGAACTGCGCGCCGCCGACCCGCTGCCCGTAGTGGTAGCCGGCGAGGGTCGTCGGCTCAAGGGTCGAGGAGTCGACGGGACGGTCGAAGGCGGCGGCCAGCCCGTCGACCAGGGTGGTGAGGTTCACCGTCATGATTCGGGCGTTGGCCAGGACGGATTCCTCCCAGTCGGCGCCGAGGTCGACCTCGGCCTCCTCCACCTGGTGACCGAGGGATTCAAGCAACCGCACGGTGCGGGAGAGGGCGTCGGTCACCGGTGCGGTAGTACGGCGTCCGCCCCACGCCTGGGTGAGGACACCGATCCGCAACGAGCCCGGATGACGGGTGACTTCCTCCGCGTACGGCCGTGACGGCTGCTGGGCGAAGTAGGGGTCGCCCGATTCCGGGCCGCGTATCTGGTCGAGCAGTACCGCACTGTCGCGTACGGTGCGGCTGACGCTGCCGTGCACGGCCAGGCCGTTGAAGACCTCGTCGACGTCGGGCCCCATGGAGACCCGGCCACGGGTGGGCTTGATCCCGAAGAGGCCGTTGTAGGCGGCGGGGATACGGAGCGATCCGGCGGCGTCGGTGCCATGGGCGACCGGGACCACCCCGGCGGCGACAGCGGCGGCAGCGCCTCCACTGGATCCGCCCGCGCTGCGCTCCAGGTCCCACGGGTTGCGGGTCGTGCCGTACAACGCTGATTCCGTCGAGATGCCATAGGCCATCTCCGGTGTCGCGGTGCGCCCGAACGTCACGAGGCCCGCCCGCCGGAAGCGCTGCATCAGCGAGGAGTCGGCGCCGGCGACGTTACCGGCCGCCAGGCGGCTTCCCAGCTCCATCCGCCTCCCGGCCATGGCCACCGCGATGTCTTTGATCAGAAAAGGGACGCCGGCCAGTGGTGTGCTGCCGGGGACTGGTTCGTCGTCGGTCAGCCAGGTCTCCACGACGGCGTTGATCCGCGGATCAACTGCCTGTACAGCCTCGCGCGCGGCTGCCTCCAGTTCGGCGGGGAGTACCTCGCCCTTGGCCACCAGCTCCGCCAGCCCGACTGCGTCGAAGCTCACGTACTCAGAAACTCTCACTGCCACTCCCTGACAAGAACAATACCGTCGAGTACCGAACGATACCCTGCGGTATCGAAGGGGTCGGACTGGTACCGTGAGAGAGGTTGTGAACCGCGCAATCGACCGGAGTGACGGAGCAGTCATGGCATCGACCCTCAGAAGGCCAAGCAGAGTGGCGAAGCTGCCGCCTCGTGAGCGCATTCTCGACGCGGCCGAAGAGCTCTTCCAGAAGGAAGGGATCCGGCAGGTGGGGGTCCAGACGATCGCCGACAAGGCCGAGACCACCAAAATGGCGATCTACCGGCACTTCGAGACCAAAGACGCGCTGGTCGCGGAGTGGCTGCGGATCGTCGCCGCGGACTATCAGGCGGCCTTCGACCGCGTGGAAACCGAATACCCCGACCGGCCCGAGGAGCAGATTCTGGGCCTGGCCCGCTTCATCGCCGAGGGGCTGCCGGCGATCTCATACAGGGGCTGCCCGTTCATCAACTCCCTCGCCGAGCTGCCCGACCGTCTTCATCCGGCACGGCAAGTGATCGAGGACCACAAGGCCCACCAGACCCGCAGGCTGATCGGCATGTGCACCGAAGCCCAGATGTCCGACCCAGGACAGGCCGCGGCCGAGATCACCTTCGTACTCGAAGGGGCGCAGGTCAGCACACAGAACGGAAGCATCGATCAGACGGGAGACCGCCTGATGAAGATCGTCGAGGGAATCGTGGACCGGCACCGCTCCCACCACGGCGCATACAGGGCGGCTAACTGACCGCCCGCCCGACCACCGCTCAACGTGGGCATGCGAGTGTGACCTGGCGCGCCCGCTCACCTGGAAAGCGGTCGCGCTTGCCACGGCTCTGGGCGGGGACTGCCTCGCCGATGTCGCCATGCTGCGGGCCGAGCCCGACGTGTTCGGCCCGGTGGCATCCGACCCCACGGTCTCCCGGCTCATCGACTCCCTCGCCGCAGCTGGACCGAAGGCGCTCACCGCGATCCGGTCGGCGCGGGCCGAAGCACGGTCGCAGGTCTGGGAACTGGCCGTGGGCGGACGCTCCGGCCGCCGACGGTCACGTGATCGTGGACATCGACGGCGTGCTCGTCCTTGCGCACTCCGAGAAGCAGGATGCCACCGTGACCTGGAAGAAGACCTTCGGCCATCATCCGCTCGTCGCGTTCGTCGACCACGGCCAGGCCGGTTCCGGAGAGCCGGTTGCAGCGCTACTGCGGCCCGGCAACGCCGGCTCCGACACCGCGAGCGATCACATCGAAACAGCTCAACTCGCTCTGGCCCAGCTCTCCAAGCACCTACGGCGGGGCCGCAAGACACTGATCCGCACCGACTCAGCCGGTGGCACCCACGCTTTCCTCGACTGGCTCTCCCGCCGGGGCCGGTGGCTGTCGTATTCCGTCGGAATGACCATCACCGACGCCATCCACCAGGCCGTCCTGAAGATCCCGAAGAAGGCATGGACGCCGGCCTACGACGCCAATGGCACCGCGCGGCCCGGCGCCTGGGTCGCAGAGATCACCGACATCCCCGACGTGAGCGCGTGGCCCAAGGACATGCGGCTCATCGTCCGCAAAGAACGGCCGCACCCCGGCGCCCAGTTGCGCTTCACCGACCTCGACGGACTGCGGCTCACCTGTATCGCGACCAACACCCAAGGCGGCCAGCTCGCCGACCTGGAACTACGTCACCGCCGCAGGGCCCGCTGTGAGGACCGCATCCGAAACGCCCGCGACACCGGCCTGCGCAACCTCCCCCTGCACGACACCGCCCAGAACCGGATCTGGCTGGAGATCGTCTCTCTCACTCGACCTCCTGGCCTGGATGCCGATGCTCGCCATGGCCGCAGAAACCCGCCGCTGGGAGCCCAAACGGCTTCGTGTGCGGCTGTTCTCTGCCGCTGCCCAGCTGGTCACCACCGGCCGCCGCTGGCTCCGTTTCACCGCCCGATGGCCCTGGACGGCTGTGATCACCCGCGCGATCCGACGAATCGCAGCCCTGCCGAACCCGGGCTGACCAGCAACTCCGACCGTCCCGACGAGCCTCAGCAACATCCCGGAGCCGTGGAACCCCGGCGCCCACCCGACGCGACAGCCGGGCCGCCCACCTGGCCCAGTCCACGAAATCCCGCACCACGCAAGCACGAGGTCCCCGTCAAGCGAACCGACGAGGACTCATGAACGATCGAGGCTAGAGCTGGCGATAGGTCTGGTATTTGCCTTCCAACGACGAGGCCGCTGCATCAGCCACGTCCGCCCGCGGACCTGCCGCGCACCTCTCCAAAAATGCGTGGACCCGCTCACCTGGCCATCCGGCTGCGGCCGCTGCGGCCCAGAAGCGCAGTCCATCGTGGGACTGCAGCGGTGCGAGAAAGTCGAGGATGTAGTCGACCGTCTCCGGGTCCGGCACCGAGCGCAGCATGGCGACAGCGCGGAGGGCTCCGTCGGCAAGCATGGGCGTTCCGCTGTCCAGGCACCATCGCACAGGGGCTGAGGTTCCCTCTTCGGCGCCGCGCAGGCGCACGATCGAATCGCCACAGGCGACATACACCCCCGTGGCATCCAGGGGCCGCTGAGCCAGATCGCTCAGGAACGGGACCGCCGGCCGGTGGTCGCACGCTCCGAGAGCCATGACCATCTGGTACTGAGTTTCCCACGTCCGCAGGTCGCGAACCTCGCGCTGAAGGGCCCGCAGCAGCGACGAGCCGGCCGTCGTGGCAGCGAGTCTGCGCAGTCGTTTCGCGGCCGCACGGCGTCTCACCGAAGACCTGTCGTCAAGCTGACCAACCGCCTCGTCCAACGTCAACACCGCGCACGCCTCCTGATGAAGTCCGCTCAAACTGCAACGCCCGGCGCTTCCACTGACACTGAACGGCGGGCAATGACTGCAGGCTCAGACAGCCATAGGAATCGACTTCTGAAGTGCCGGCTGCCCCCGCGGCCAGGCCGGGCGAGCCTCCATCCACAGCGGCACTATGGCAGGCCGGTCCGACAGCCGAGCCAAGTCAATGCGATCAGCACGATGTCCGCATCTCTCGCTCGGCGACAACAGATCGGCGACAGGCGGCAGGAACCAGGCAGATGAACATCCGTTCGCGGACCTACAGCCCGCGCGGTCCCGGCCGGGCAGCCCGTCCCTCCCCGCAGTGGACGGTCCAGGCCCGTCC
>NZ_JBHWZS010000202.1:0-15662 GCF_042728155.1 Streptomyces sp. NPDC060209 | reverse complement strand
CCCGTTGCCCCTGGCAACGGGGTGCTCGTTTTTTTGTGTTCCTGCGGCTTCGCGTTCCGCTCGGGCTCCCGGGCCCGTTCAGGCTCGGCGCGTTCCCACGGCCGCGACGGCCAGGGCAAGAGCCGCCGCGCACATCGGCGCCGCGTATCCGGTCACCGTCCCGGCGTGCTCCACCGTCCAGCCGCCCGCCGCCGAGCCCGCCGCCACTCCGCCCAGCAGCGCGGTGACCGCGAGCGTCATGCCCTCGTTGAGCTGCGCCTGCGGGGTGAGCCGCTGGATCAGTGTCATGCCGGTGACCATGGTGGGTGCGGTTGCCGCCCCCGCCAGCAGCAGGCAGCCCGCCAGGACGAGCAGCGAGTCGGTCGTGGCCGCGGCCATCAGGGGGAGGGACATGAGTGCGGTCATCCCCGCCAGGCAGAGCAGCAGCCTGCGCCCGACGCTCGCGGCGGGGCGCAGTGACCCGTACAGCAGTCCGGCCACACAGGAGCCGCCGGCCTGGAGTGCGAGGATCGCGCCTCCGGCGTGAGCGATGGAGACGACCTCCATCGCTCCGAAGACGGCCCCCGTCGCGAGGAAGACGGCGAGCAGGGCGACCATGCCCGGGGTGCGCAGGGGGGAGGCGGCACGGGTGCCAGGCGTCACCGGCGGTTCGGTCGCACGCTGCGCGGCGAAGATCAGGACGCCGGCCATGAGCAGTATCGCGCCGGTGAGGGTGCCGGCTTCGGGGAAGAGGGCCCCGCACAGGGACGCGGCGAGGACCGGGCCGAGCATGAAGCACAGCTCGTCCGCTGCCTGTTCGAAGGAGTTCGCGGTGTGCAGGGTCGCCGGGTCGCCCCGGTGCAGATGGGCCCAGCGGGCCCGCGACATTCCGCCGGTGTTCGGGGTGGTGGCTGTCGCCGCGTAGGCGGCGAAGAGCGTCCAGACCGGTGCGTCGTAGTGCACGCAGAGCACCAGGGCCAGCGAGCCGAGAACGGCGACCGCAGTGGCGGGCACCGCGATCCTGGCCTGGCCGTACCGGTCGACGAGGCGCGCCGTCCAGGGGGCCACCACCGCGGTCGCGGCCAGTCCGGTCGCGGTGACGGCCCCGGCCAGGGCGTACGAACCGTGCGCTCCGGCGATCATGATGACGGCGCTGACGCTGAACATCCCCATGGGCAGCCTGGCGAGCAGATTGCCCGCGGTGAAGGCGCGCGCGCCGGGGGTGGCGAGCAGCCGGAGGTACGGATTGGACGGGGCGGTGGAGGGCGGGGCGGCGCCGGGAGCCGGGACGGCGGTTTCGTGAGACACGTCGTCCACCTTCGGATCACGCGGTCCGAGGCGTCCAACACCTGATCCGGGCCCATTGACGCACTTCCGTTGTAAATTGGGCCGGTGGCCGCACCCGACACCGATCCCCGTCTCCTCCGCGCCTTCGTCGCCGTGGCCGAGGAGCTGCACTTCACCCGTGCCGCCGCCCGGCTCTACGTGGCGCAGCAGGCGTTGAGCCGTGACATCCGCAGGCTGGAGCGCGAGCTGGGCACGGAGCTGTTCGTCCGTACCACCCGCCAGGTGTCCCTCACCCCGGACGGGGAACGCCTCCTGCCGCACGCCCATCGGGTGCTCGACGCGCACGCCGCACTCCGAGCGGCCTTCGCGGATCCGGCGGAGCGTCCGCTGCTCGTCGACCTGAACACCGACGGGATGACGGCGGCCCGGGTACTGTCCCGTGCGCGTGAGCTCGCGCCGGACTGCGAGCTGATGGCCCGCTTCGAGAGCGGGCTGACATGGGCGGCGGGTGAGGTGCTCGCCGGGCGGCTCGACGTCTCCTTCGGCCGTGCCGCCGGGCTCGATCCCGCGGTGCTCGCACAGCTCTCCGTACAGCCGGTGCGGTACGAGCGGATGGCTGTTCTCCTGCCGCACGATCATCCTCTGGCCGGGCGCGAGGCAGTCGCCATGAGCGACCTGGCCGGCGAAACCGTCTATGCGGGGGCGGGCAATACGCGCACGCTCGAGTGGACGAATCTCGCAGCCATACTTTTCGCGGAGTGGAACATCGTGCTGGCTCCGCCCGCTCCACTCGCTGTCGGCGTGGCCGAATTCCAGCGGGTCATGGCGAAGAATCGTAACCCCGTACTGGCTGTAGCCGGCTTTCCGCCGCTGCCGGGGACGGTGCTGCGCCCGCTCGTGCGGCCGGTGCCGCTGTCTCCGCTGCTGATGGTGGCGCGAAGAGGACTTGACCACCCCGGCCTGTCCGCGCTGCGTGCCGCAGTGACCGAACTCGCCGGGGCGGAAGGATGGATGGTGCGGCCACCGGACTCGTGGCTGCCTGAAACCGATTCGTCACTCATGGGTCACTGTTCATGAACAACAGGTGATACAGCCCTCTGTTCGTCGCCGTCGTGCGCTACATTCAGGGTTTCGGGTGCTCGGTGGCAGGTGGCGCGCGGACGGGGTGGGGGCCCGGTCCGATGGCACGATTCCAGTCATTCCACGCGCACCTGTTTCATTGAGTGGGGGATGTGCGAACACCTGTGGAAAATTGGCGCGAAGGTACCCGAACCGGGCACACGCACGAGCCGAACGACGTCACCGTCCAACTGGACGGGCTGGGCCGTCAGCTCTCCGAACTGCCTGTTGAACCCAGCCCTCCGGACCCTTCGGACGGTCCGGTGTTCGTCGATGAGAGCGGCCGCCGCAGCAAGACGTACCGGCGCGTGGGATGGGTGCTCGCCGCGATCTGTGCCGTGTACGCGGTGACGCTCGTGGTCGCCGTGCTCGGCGGGAACTCCACCGCTCCCTGGCTGCCGCTCTCCGGGCAGGAGAAGAAGCACGCGGAAGAGGTCGAGGTGCGGCCCGCTCCGAGTGGCGAAGTCGTGTCCGAGAGCCCCGGAGCCACGCCCAGCGCCTCCACGTCGGCCTCCGGGGACGCCGCGGTCTCCCCGTCGGGCGGCGCCTCCGCGTCCCGCCCGGTCGAGCCCGGCGCGAGCCCCTCGGCCTCCAGGTCCAGCCAGCCCCCGAAGGGCATTTCCTCCTCGGCCCCCGCCCCGGGCAACTCGGTCTCCGCACAGCCGAGCGGTGAGCCGTCGCCGTCGGTCAGCCCCGACCCGCCCGTCGAGGAGAGTCCGCCGACGTCCCCGGACCCCTCGGAATCACCGGTGCAACCACAAGAAGGCGCTCAGTAAATGACAACCCCCGTTTCGCGGGGCAGGCACAACCGGAAGAAGAAGCGGACCGTCCGGCGCAGACTTCCCATGCGCTATCTGCTTCCGTCGCTCCTTCTTGTGGCCCTGCTCGCCATGCTCATGCTGCGCGGTTACGTGCACAGCGAGATCCTCGCCGACCACCGCATCCAGGCCCCCGCTCCCACCACCCAGGTGCCGGACGACGTACTCGACGGCGGTCCGGTCATCGACGCCCGCACGGCGGGCGAGGACACCAAGACGCTCCGGATCCCCGATCACAAGATCGTCCTGACCTTCGACGACGGCCCCGACCCGGTCTGGACCCCGCGCGTCCTGGACGAGCTCAAGAAGCACCATGCGCACGGCGTCTTCTTCGTCACCGGCACCATGGCCTCGCGCTACCCCGACCTCGTGCAGCGAATGGTCGACGAGGGGCACGAGATCGGGCTGCACACCTTCAACCACCCCGACCTCTCGTTCCAGTCCACCAGCCGCATCGACTGGGAGCTCTCCCAGAACCAGCTGGTGCTCGCGGGCGCGGCCGGCATCCGTACGTCCCTGTTCCGGCCTCCGTACTCCTCGTTCTCGGACGCCATGGACAACAAGTCCTGGCCGGTCACGCAGTACATCGGCAGCCGCGGCTATCTCACCGTCGTGAACAACACCGACAGTGAGGACTGGAAGCGCCCCGGCGTCCACGCGATCATCAAGCGCGCGACGCCCGAGCACGGCGACGGCGCCATCATCCTGATGCACGACTCCGGCGGCGACCGGTCCCAGACCGTGGCCGCCCTGGGGAAGTTCCTGCCGCAGATGCAGAAGCGGGGCTACGACTTCACCAACCTGACCTCGGCGCTCGGCGCCCCCAGCGCGCACACCCCGGTCACCGGTCTCGCGCTCTGGAAGGGCAAGGCGTTCATAGGAGCGGTGGAGATCTCCGAGCACGTCACCAGCGTCCTGGTGGTCGGCCTCGCGGCCATCGGCGTCCTGGTGATGGTCCGCTTCGGGCTGATGCTGCTGCTCTCCTTCCTGCACGCCAGGAAGGTGCGCCGCAAGAACTTCAGCTGGGGCGAGGAGTTCACCCGCCCGGTGTCGGTCCTCGTGCCCGCGTACAACGAGCGTGAGTGCATCGAGGCCACCGTGCGGTCGCTGGTGGCCAGCGACTACCCGATCGAGGTCATCGTCATCGACGACGGCTCGACGGACGGCACGGCCGACCTCGTCGAAGCGATGTGGATCCCGAACGTCCGGGTCGTACGCCAGCGCAACGCGGGCAAGCCCGCGGCCCTCAACAACGGCATCGCGAACGCCCGTTACGACATCGTCGTGATGATGGACGGCGACACCGTCTTCGAACCCTCCACCGTGCGCGAGCTCGTGCAGCCGTTCGCCGACCCCAGGGTCGGAGCCGTCGCGGGCAACGCCAAGGTCGGCAACCGGGACTCGCTGATCGGCGCCTGGCAGCACATCGAGTACGTGATGGGCTTCAACCTCGACCGCCGGATGTACGACCTGCTGGGCTGCATGCCCACCATTCCCGGTGCGGTCGGCGCCTTCCGCCGGGACGCGCTGGACCGGATCGGCGGCATGAGCGAGGACACCCTCGCGGAGGACACCGACGTCACCATGGCGCTGCACCGCGACGGCTGGCGCGTCGTCTACGCGGAGAACGCCCGGGCCTGGACCGAGGCCCCCGAGTCCGTGCAGCAGCTGTGGTCGCAGCGCTACCGGTGGTCGTACGGCACGATGCAGGCCATCTGGAAGCACCGCCGCGCGGTCATCGAGCGCGGTCCCTCGGGCCGCTTCGGACGCGTGGGGCTGCCGTTCGTCTCCCTGTTCATGGTCGTCGCCCCGCTGCTGGCGCCCCTCATCGACGTCTTCCTGCTGTACGGACTGGTCTTCGGCCCGACGGGGAAGACGGTCGCGGCCTGGTTCGGGGTCCTGCTGGTGCAGGCCGTCTGCGCCGCGTACGCCTTCCGGCTCGACCGGGAGCGCATGACCCATCTGATCTCCCTGCCGCTCCAGCAGATCCTCTACCGGCAGCTGATGTACGTCGTGCTGCTCCAGTCCTGGATCACCGCTCTCACCGGTGGCCGGCTGCGCTGGCAGAAGCTGCGGCGCACCGGCGTGGTGGAAGCCCCGGGCGGCACACCGAACCGTCGCAAGGACACGGACCGGAGGCCGGTGGCATGACCTACCCCGACCGACCCCGGCAGGACGGCGCCGGATACGACGACGGCGCCTGGCCGTCCGCCGACGCCGCCTGGACGCCGTCGCAGCAGGGCAGCGCCTACCCGGCGCACGCCGGTGCCGCGCACACCGCTCCGCTGCCCGCCCCACACGTACCCGCCCCGGCGGCGTACCCGGAGTACGCGGACTCCACCGGCCCCGCCCAGGCGGCGTACCCGGAGCGCGCACCCGCCGCCCCGGACACCGCCGCCGAGGCACCCGCACCCCGCGCCAAGCCCGGGCGGGACCGCTACCTCGACCTGCTCAGGGCCGTGGCCCTCGTCCGGGTCGTCGTCTTCCACCTCTTCGGCTGGGCCTGGCTGACCGTCCTCTTCCCGTCCATGGGCGTGATGTTCGCCCTGGCCGGTTCGCTGATGGCCCGCTCGCTGGCCCGCCCGGCGGTGAGCGTCATCCGCAGCCGGCTGCGCAGGCTGCTACCCCCGATGTGGGCGTTCTCGCTCGTCGTCGTGCCGGTGATGTTCGCGCTGAGCTGGAAGCCCGTCCGGGAGGAGGGGCTGTGGTGGTTCATCAAGCTCGGCAGCTATCTCTTCCCGCTCGGCTCGCCTCCCTATCCCGAGGAGAGCGGCTCGACCGGCGGATGGCTGGAACTGAGCTGGGCGGACCAGGCGGCGGGGCCGCTCTGGTACATCCGGGCCTATCTCTGGTTCGTGCTCGCCTCGCCCCTGCTGCTCAAGGCGTTCCGCAGGCTTCCGTGGGTCACGCTGCTCGCCCCGATCGCCCTCACCGCCGTGATCGGCACCGGTCTCGTGACGGTCCCCGGCACCTTCGGCGAGGGCCTCGTCGACTTCGCCGTGTTCGGGTCCTGCTGGATCCTGGGCTTCGCCCACAACGACGGACTGCTGAAGGAGATCCCGCGCTATCTGGCGGTGTCGTCCGCCGCGATCGTCATGGGCTTCGGCCTGTGGTGGGCGTCCGGGCACCTCACCGAGGAGGGCTGGAATCTGGACGAGATCCCGCTCGCCCAGGCCACCTGGTCCCTCGGCTTCTGCGCGATCCTCCTGGTCTACGCCCCGTCCTGGCAGAAGCTCCCCGGCAAGCTCGCCGGGTGGGACAGCCTGGTCACGCTGGCCAACAACAGAGCCGTGACGATCTATCTGTGGCACAACCTGCTGCTGATGGCGGCCGCGCACCTCGTGGACGAGCTCTGGTCCGTCCCGTGGCTCGGAGACACGTTCGGTACCTATATAGAACAGTCGTACGAGGTGCTGGTCCTCATCGCGATCTGGCCGCTCATAGGGCTCGCGATCCTGGCCTTCGGCTGGGTGGAGGACGTCGCCGCCAAGCGCCGGCCGCGTCTCTGGCCCAACGGGGCGGGCCGGACGCGCAGGGCCTGACCGGCCGAGGGGGTGCGGCGGGCCCGGCCCACCGCATCCCCCGGCCCGGCCCACCGCATCCCCGGAGTGCGGCTCACCGCACCTCCGGCAGCCGAGTGAGAGCAAGGTTGCGCACCGGTCACCTCGCAGCACCGCACCGAAACGCGGACTCCCTAGCGTCGGCAGGACAACACCCCGACCCCTGTGGAGGCGCGTGATGGCCGGTCGTTGGATCGAGCAGTGGGAGCCGGAGGACGAGACCTTCTGGCGAGAGACGGGCGAGAAGACCGCCCGCAGGAACCTGTGGTTCTCCGTGCTCTCGGAACACATCGGGTTCTCGATCTGGTCCCTGTGGTCCGTCATGGTCCTGTTCATGGGGCCGGAGTACGGCGTCGACCCGGCAGGGAAGTTCTTCCTGATCTCCACGGCCACCCTGGTCGGCGCCATCGTCCGGGTGCCGTACACCTTCGCGGTCGCGCTGTTCGGCGGACGCAACTGGACCATCTTCAGTGCGCTGTCGCTCCTGGTGCCGACCATCGCCGCCTTCTGGGTGATGGAGCCCGGCACCTCGTACACCACGTTCCTCGTCGTCGCGGCGCTCACCGGCATCGGAGGCGGCAACTTCGCGTCGTCGATGACGAACATCAACGCCTTCTTCCCGCTGCGCAAGAAGGGTTGGGCGCTCGGGCTCAACGCGGGTGGCGGCAACATCGGCGTCCCGGTCGTACAGCTCGTCGGCCTGCTGGTGATCGGCACGGCCGGCGCCGCACACCCGCGGATCGTGCTCGGGGTGTACGTACCGCTGATCATCGTCGCCGCGCTCGGCGCGGCGCTCAAGATGGACAACCTCCGGCCCGTCCAGAACGACACCGGGGCGGCGCTCCAGGCCGTGCGAGAGCCGCACACCTGGATCATGTCGGTGCTCTACATCGGCACCTTCGGCTCGTTCATCGGCTACAGCTTCGCCTTCGGGCTCGTCCTCCAGACCCAGTTCGGCCGGACTCCGCTGCAGGCCGCCTCGCTCACCTTCATCGGCCCGCTGCTCGGCTCCCTGATCCGGCCCGCGGGCGGCCTGCTCGCCGACCGGTACGGCGGTGCCCGGATCACCCTGTGGAACTTCGCGGCCATGGCCGCCGCGACCGGTGTCGTCGTCTTCGCCTCGGGCATCGAGTCGCTGACGGTGTTCCTCGTGGGCTTCATCGCGCTGTTCATGCTGACGGGGCTGGGCAACGGCTCCACGTTCAAGATGATCCCGGGCATCTTCCACGCGCAGGGGATCGCCAGGGGCCTGCGCGGCGAGGAGGCCGCGGCGTACGGGCGACGGCTTTCCGGCGCGGCCATGGGACTCATCGGTGCGGTCGGGGCCCTGGGAGGTCTGGCGATCAACCTCGCGTTCCGCCAGTCCTTCGCGACCTCGGGCGCCGGGACGGCCGCCTTCTGGTGCTTCCTCGGCTTCTACGCCGTCTGCTTCACCCTCACGTGGGCGGTATACCTTCGGCGTACCGAAGCGGTGGCCGCGAAGCCCCAGCTCAGCTATGCCGAGGTGTGAGGATGACCACAACGCGTCGCAGGACGTAACGGGCGGGAAATACAGGAGAACCGAGACTGTCACGCAGGGTTGACAGTCTCGGTCCTCCGCATCATCGAGCAACAGCGGGACGAGAGCCGGGTATCACGCCATGCACGACGACGACGCACAGCACGGGCCCCTGTCGGGCTTCACGGTCGGAGTGACCGCAGCCCGTCGCGCCGAGGAGCTCGGGACGCTCCTCACGCGCAGGGGCGCCGCGGTCCTGCACGCGCCCGCGCTGCGGATCGTGCCGCTCGCGGACGACAGCGAACTCCTGGCCGCGACCAAGGAACTGATCGACAGCGCACCCGACGTCGTGATCGCGACCACCGCCATCGGCTTCAGGGGCTGGGTGGAGGCCGCCGACGGCTGGGGCATCGGTGACGCTCTCCTCGAACTGCTGCGCGACATAGAGCTGCTCGCCCGCGGCCCCAAGGTCAAGGGCGCCATCCGGGCGGCCGGGCTCACCGAGGCGTGGTCACCGCAGTCGGAGTCGATGGCCGAGGTCCTGGACAGGCTGCTGGACGAGGGCGTCTCGGGCCGCCGGATCGCCCTCCAGCTGCACGGGGAACCGCTGCCCGGCTTCGTCGAGTCGCTCCGGGCGGCGGGCGCCGAGGTCGTCGGCGTACCCGTCTACCGGTGGATGCCCCCGGAGGACATCGCCCCGCTCGACCGCATGCTCGACGTCACCGTCGCGCGTGGCCTGGACGCCCTCACCTTCACCAGCGCTCCCGCCGCCGCCTCCTACCTGAACCGGGCGGAGGCCCGCGGCATGCTCCCCGAGGTACTGGACGCCCTGAGCCACGACGTCGTCACGGCCTGCGTCGGTCCGGTCACGGCCCTGCCCCTGCAGGCCAAGGGCATCGACACCGTCCAGCCGGAGCGCTTCCGGCTGGGCCCCCTCGTACAGGTGCTCTGCGCCCAGCTGCCCGCCCGGGCCCGTGCGCTCCCCGTCGCCGGCCACCGGGTCGAGATCCGCGGCCACGCCGTGCTGGTCGACGGCGCCCTGCGCCCGGTGCCCCCGGCCGGCATGGCCCTGCTCCACACACTGGCCCGCAAGCCGGGCTGGGTGGTCTCCCGCGCCGACCTGCTGCGGGCGCTGCCCGGCAGCGGTACGGACGAGCACGCGGTGGAGACGGCGATGGCCAGACTGCGTACGGCGCTCGGGGTGCCGCGGCTGATCCAGACGGTGGTCAAGCGGGGCTACCGCCTGGCGCTGGACCCCTCGGCGGACACCAAGTACGACGGTTCCTGACGGGCCGCTACGGTGCGGGGATGATCAACGACATCCATCCCCTGGCCGACGGGATCCGGCTGAGGCCCGTGGCCCTCGGCGACGCGGAGTCCTTCGCCTGGGCCATGACCCGCAGCCGCGCCCACATGCGGCGCTGGGAGCCCGTGCGCCCCGAAGCCTTCTACACCCCCGAAGGCCAGGTCCAGCGGCTGACCGGACTGCTGGCGGACCGGGACGCGGGGCGCGCCGTGCCCTGGGCGCTGGCCGACGACGAGGACCGGGTCGTGGGGGCGATGACGCTCGCCTCCATCGAGCGCGGGCCGTTCCGCAACGCCCGGCTCGGCTACTGGATCGACGTCGACCAGGCGGGCCGTGGCCTGGCCACGGCCGCCGTCACCCGGGTCTGCGAGCTGGCACGGGACGGGCTCGGACTGCACCGGATCGAAGCAGGGACGGTCCTGGACAACGCGGCCTCGCAGCGGGTACTGGCCAAGTGCGGATTCGAGCTGTACGGCACGGCGCCGCGCTATCTCCACATCAACGGCGCGTGGCAGGACCACCGGATGTTCCAGCGCATCCTGCACGACGGTCCGCCGCAGGGCTGAGCGGCGCCTGCCGGGCGTGCCGGTGGCCGCCCAGCGGATAGCGCGGGGGCCGGGCGGGTACGACCTCGGCCAGCGCGAATCCGGACTTCTCCGCGACCCGGCACGATGCCTCGTTGCCGGCCTCGTGGAGCAGCTCCAGGCTCCGGAGGCCGTCCTCCGCGAACGTGGCGAACGCCCAGCCGGTGAGGGCGCCGAGAGCGCGCGGGGCAACGCCCCGGCCGCGCGCCGACGCGGTGGTCCAGTACCCGGCCTGGGCGCTTCCGGCACCGGGGACATGGCGGTTCAGCGCCAGGTTGCCGACGAGTTCCCCGTCCCGCGCGGTGTCGGTCACGGCGAAACCGAACCGGCTGCCGGACGCCCACCCGTCCTCCTGGACCGTCATCCAGCGTTCCGCCGCCCCGGCGTCGGGGACCTGGGTCCGCAGCCAGCGCCGCATGGCGGGGTCGTCGTACGCCGCGAGCAGTGCCGGTATGTCGTCCCGCCGCCATGGGCGCAGGAGCAGGGATCCGGCCGTCAGCGTGACCGTCTGGTTGTTCATGCGGAGACGATACGGCGGCGGCCGGGGGCCGCAGGGGTGTCGGCGGGAGGGGTTCCGGGCCGGGCCGGATGCGGGCACTCTGGGGGTGACTCTCCCCCACAGGTGACCCCCGAGGCGGTGACAGGCTCATGGCGGCGGGCACGGGCGCGTACGGCCGGCGGTTCGACTCGGGCCGGGTATGTCTGGACCTGGTGGCGACCGGAGCGGAGACCTCCGGCGCCTGTGAGCAGCTCGACTGCCCCGCGCGCCTCGCCGAGTGGCTGGTGGCCTCGCGACTTGTACCGCGCGGGACGCCCCTGGGTGCCGTCGACGAGACCTGGGTGGCGGTGTTCCGGCAGTTGCGGGCCGGCATCGACCGGCTGATGACGGCTCAACTGGCCGGAGGGAGCGCCGACATGGACCTGGAACGGGTCAACGCGCTGGCAGCAGGCGCACCGCCGGGTCTACGGGCCGTGCGGGGGCAGGGCGGGGTGCTCGTACGGGCGCTGAGCGCCGACCCGGCGTGCGGGGCGCTGCTCGCCGCGGTGGCCCGGGACACCGTGGACCTGCTGACGGATCCGGTGGCGCGGGCAGGTCTGCGCCGGTGCGAGGGCGATGCCTGCCGACGGCTCTACCTGGACACGTCACGGGGGCGACGGCGCCGCTGGTGCTCCAGCGAGGTCTGCGGCAACCGGGAGCGGGTGGCCCGGCACCGGCGCCGCGTGAGGGCCGTGACGTCGTGAACGTCACGAACGGTCCCAAATCCACAGCGCCGAAAGAAAGTTGCGCGTTCTTTGAATGAACCGGCGCCCGCTTGCGTACCGATGGCCACAGAGCTCGACAGGGTCTCGACCGGGAGGTTCGGGTGCGCAAGGATGCGGCCGTGGCCGATGACCGTCCGCACAGGGCTCGACATCGCAGTGCAGTGCCCCGCCCTCCCTCCGACGTCCCTGACGAGGAGCTGATGCGGGCGCTCTACCGCGAACACGCGGGCCCTCTGCTCGCCTACGTACTCCGTCTCGTCGCGGGGGACCGCCAGCGTGCCGAGGACGTGGTGCAGGAAACGCTCATCCGTGCCTGGAAGAACGCCGGTTCGCTCAACCGGGCCACCGGCTCAGTACGCCCCTGGCTGGTGACGGTCGCCCGGCGCATCGTCATCGACGGCCACCGCAGCCGGCAGGCCCGGCCCCGCGAGGTCGATCCGTCGCCGCTGGAGGTCATTCCCGCGGAGGACGAGATCGACAAGGCGTTGTGGCTGATGACGCTCTCGGACGCACTCGACGATTTGACCCCGGCCCACCGGGAAGCATTGGTCGAGACCTACTTCAGAGGCCGTACGGTCAACGAGGCCGCGGAGGTCCTCGGTATCCCCAGCGGGACCGTGCGGTCCCGGGTGTTCTACGCACTGCGTTCCATGAAGCTCGCACTCGAAGAGAGGGGGATCACGGCATGAGCGACCAGGAATGGCAGCCCTTCGGTCCCCGGCCGGCCGGTCCCCGGCGCCCGTCGGTCCCGCCGGTCCCTCCGGGTGCGCCGGACGATCCCTTCGCGTTCCCCGTGGAGGGCCCCGGGCACGACGCCGCGGGCGCCTACGCGCTGGGCATCCTCGACGATGCCGAGGCGACCGCCTTCGAGGCCCATCTGGCCGGCTGTGCGTCGTGTGCCGCGCATCTCGACGAATTCGCCGGCATGGAGCCCATGCTGGCGATGCTGGCGGAGTCCCCGGCCGCCGTCCCCGGCGCGCGCCCGGTCCCGCACGTCCCGGAGCGCCCCGCACCCCGGCTGCTGGACGGTCTGGTCGACGAGGTCGCGCGGAAACGGTCGCAGCGGCGGCGGCGCGCCCGGTACCTGATCGCGGCGGCGGCGGTCCTCGTGATCGGCGGCCCGGTGGTCGCGGTCACCGCCACGGCGGGCGAGGACTCGGGCCGGCGGGTCGAGGCGGCCGACCCGCATCCCACGAGCCCCGCCGAGGACGCCTTCTTCAACCACATGCCCGAGAAGCGGACGGCGACCGATCCCGTCACCAAGGTCGACGCCACGGTCGGCATGGAGCCCAAGGCCTGGGGCACCCACACGGTCCTGGAACTGAAGAACGTCGAGGGCCCGCAGAAATGCAGTCTGATCGCCGTCTCCAAAACCGGCGACGAGGAGGTCGTCACCTCCTGGTCCGTGCCGAAATGGGGATACGGGATCGAGGATTCCTCCCACGCGAGCGCACAGCGCCCGCTGTATGTGCACGGGGGTGCCGCGATGGCGCGCGGGGACATCGACCATTTCGAGGTGCGCACCTTCGACGGCGAGCGGCTGGTGGAGATCGATATCTAGGATTTTTCGCCCAAAACGCAACCCGAGCGGCAGGTGCGCTCGGGGCCCCCTTTCGCGTACGGTTGACGGCTGCCCGATGCACGTCAGAAGGGGGCCTCGGTGGCCGCGCAGGATGCCGCTGTCGATTCGTTGCGGGACCGGGAAATCGGTGTCGAACAAGAACATCTGGACCGGGTCTACCGCCGTCTCGAAGAGAAGATCGACGAGGCGGAATTTCTCATGCAGGACGCCAACAAACGGGGTCAGGTAGGCACCCCCGGGGCACTCGCAGAACGGGACGCGCAGGTCTTCCGGGCCGGCGTCCACCTCAACCGGCTGAACAGTGAGTTCGAGGACTTCCTCTTCGGACGTATCGACCTGCTGCGCGGCAAGGACGGCGAACGCGGCCCGGACGGCGCCTTCACCTCGGTGGAGGCGGCCGACGACGCCGTGGGGGAGGACAGCACCGCCGAGATCGCGGAGACCCTCCACATCGGCCGCATAGGAGTACTCGACTCCGACTACGCGCCGCTGGTGATCGACTGGCGGGCACCGGCCGCCGCGCCGTTCTACCGTTCGACGCCGAAGGAACCGGGCAGGGTCGTACGCCGTCGGGTCATCCGCTCCAAGGGCCGCAGGGTTCTCGGGGTCGAGGACGACCTGATGCGCCCGGAGCTGACCGCCAGCCTGAAGGGCGAGGCGCTGCCCGTCATCGGCGACGGTGCCCTGATGGCCGCGCTGGGCCAGGCCCGCAGCCACACGATGAGGGACATCGTCTCGTCGATCCAGGCCGAGCAGGACCTGGTGATCCGTGCCCCCGCCGCCTCCGTCACCGAGGTCTCCGGCGGCCCCGGCACCGGCAAGACGGCGGTTGCCCTGCACCGGGCCGCGTATCTCCTCTACCAGGACCGGCGGCGCTACGCGGGCGGCATCCTCGTCGTCTCGCCGACCCCGCTCCTGGTCGCCTACACCGAAGGGGTGCTGCCCTCGCTCGGCGAGGAGGGCCAGGTCGCGATCCGCGCCGTCGGGTCGCTGTCCGACGAGGCCGCGGGTGTGGAGGGGGCGACCACGTACGACGAGCCCGCCGTCGCCCGGATCAAGGGTTCGTCCCGGATGCTCCACGTGCTGCGCAAGGCGGCCCGCGGGGCGCTGGAGCAGCCCGCGCCCAGGTCCGCCCCGCAGGAAGGGCAGCTGGAGTTCGGAGAGGCCCCGGCCGAGGCCGGCACCCCCACCCGGCTGAGGGTGGTGGCCTTCGGTGGCCGCATCGAGCTGGAGGCCGACGAGCTCCGGCGGATCCGGCACAACGTCCTCGGCGGCACGGCACCGGTCAACCTGCTGCGCCCGCGCGCCCGCAAACTGCTCCTGGACGCCCTGTGGAGCAAGTCGTCGGGCCGGGGCCGCTACACCGACCCCGAGCTGGTCGCGGAGCTGCGTTCCTCGTTCGACGAGGACGTGTCCACCGAAACTCCGTTCCTCACCTTCCTGAACGCCTGGTGGCCGGAACTCACCCCCCGCCGGGTGCTGGCGGCGATGTCCGACGAGCGGCGCCTGAACAGATGGGCGCGCCGGATCCTCAACCAGGGCGAGGTGCGCCGCCTGGCGCGTTCGCTGAGACGGCTGGACGAGGACGGCAAGGGTCCGCTCTCCGTCCACGACGTGGCGCTCCTGGACGAGCTCCAGACCCTGCTGGGCACCCCGGCCCGTCCGAGGAGGAAGCGGGAGGCCGACCCGCTGGACCAGCTCACGGGGCTGGAGGAGCTGATGCCTCAGCGCGAGGAGACGCAGTGGGAGCGGGCGGAGCGGCTCGCGGCGGAGCGCACGGAGTACGCGCACGTCATCGTCGACGAGGCCCAGGACCTGACGCCCATGCAGTGGCGCATGGTCGGCCGCCGCGGCCGGCACGCCACCTGGACGATCGTCGGCGACGCGGCGCAATCCTCCTGGTCCGACCCGGACGAGGCGTCCGCGGCGCGTGACGAGGCGCTCGGCAACAGGCCGCGGCGCCACTTCACCCTCACCGTGAACTATCGCAACCCGGCGGAGATCGCCGAGCTCGCGGCCAAGGTGCTGGCGCTGGCCATGCCGGGGATGGAGTCCCCGGCGGCGGTCCGCTCCACGGGTGTCGAGCCGCGCTTCGAGACGGTGCGGGGCGGGGACCTCGCCTCGACCGTCCGCGAGGAGGCCCGCAGGCTGCTCGCGGAGGTGGACGGCACCGTCGGTGTGGTCGTCGCCATGAACCGCCGCGCCGAGGCCCGTGCCTGGCTGGAGGAGCTCGGGGAGCGGGTCGTGGCGCTGGGAAGCCTGGAGGCCAAGGGCCTGGAGTACGACGCCACTGTGGTGGTCTCTCCCGCGGAGATCGCCGACGAGTCCCCGGCGGGACTGCGGGTGCTCTACGTGGCACTCACCCGTGCGACGCAGCAGCTCACCGTGGTTTCGGGTGAGCGCGACATGCCGGACGAGGACGGTGTTCCGGACCTGCTGAGGGACTGAGCGGGGGCGGCCGGCGCCTCCCGGCGGAGTACTTTTCCGAGTCAACTCGTCGCACGGGAATCACTTCTCCGGGGTCTTTGTTAGCCTGGAGTCGGCACCGGCTCGATCCAAGCCCCCGGGCCCAACCTTCGTCGCTACGAGCGACCACTTGCCGCGAGGCGAGCATGGCGGGTCGGTGCCACCTGACAGCAAGAAGACAGACCCGCGTCACCTGTTGG